>JANLVW010000401.1:0-4366 GCA_031364205.1 Ferruginibacter sp. | reverse complement strand
CAGTTTCACCCCGATCGTAACCCCGGCGATAAAGCCGCTGAAGATAAATTTAAAGAAGCTGCAGAAGCCTACGAAATACTTAACGATTCCGATAAAAAAGCACAGTATGATCGTTTTGGTCATAACGCATTTGCAGGCGGTAGGGGCGGTTCTCAAGGTTTCGGTGGCATGAATATGGATGATATTTTCAGCCAGTTCGGCGATATTTTTGGTAGCGGCGGCGGCGGAAATGATGAAGGGTTTGGCAGTTTTTTTGGCGGTGGAAGAAGAGGTAGTGGTGGCAACAGCCGTGGTACCAGAGGTAGCAACCTGCGTGTGAAAATGAAACTTACTTATGAGGAAATTGCAAAAGGAGTTACCAAAACCATCAAGGTAAAAAAGTATGTAAAATGTACTACCTGCACAGGCTCGGGCGCTAAAGATAAAAACAGCATGCAAACCTGCGGCACATGCGGTGGCAGCGGACAGGTTCGTAAAGTGCAGAATACCTTTTTAGGACAAATGCAAACCGTAACAACTTGCCCGGCATGTAGTGGCGAAGGAAGTACTATTACTGCTAAATGCCAACCTTGTAAAGGAGAAGGAAGAATATATGATGAAGAAACAGTAACAGTAGATATTCCGGCAGGTGTGCAGGAAGGGATGCAGTTGAGTGTTTCGGGCAGAGGCAATGCAGGCGAACGTGGCGGCTCATCAGGCGATTTAATTGTGCTGATTGAAGAAGAAGCACACCAACACCTTACCCGAGAAGGTTTAAATGTTGGGTTTGATTTACACATTACATTTCCCGATGCAGTTTTCGGTACACAGGTAGAAGTGCCAACCATTGACGGAAGAGCAAAAATAAAAGTACCGCCAGGCACACAAAGCGGTAAAATTTTTAGGCTAAAAGGCAAAGGTTTCCCTAACGTAAACAGTTACGAAAAAGGCGATCAGTTAATACAGGTAAATATTTGGACACCACAAAATATAAACAGCGAAGAAAAAGAAGCACTTGAAAAAATGCACAATTCTGAAAACTTTATACCAAACCCCGAAAAAAGTGACAAGTCATTTTTTGATAAAGTGAGAGAAATGTTCAGTTAAGAATTTAGTTTTAAATTATAAATTATTAATGCCTGCAATTGTAGGCATTTTTTGTTTTGGGGCTGTAAACATTTGAACATACTTTGGCATAAGTCCTTTGCCCTCCTGCAACCTGGCTGCCGGTAGTCAGGTGTTTTTGCCCAAAGGCAGCAAAAACGATTTGCGGCTAAGCAACTCAGCCCTTCATCTGTAAAACTTTAATCAACTTTTATTGCGTAACAGATTTGCTTTGTATAAATAATTAAACCGCTCAAACTAAATCCATATTCTACTTCGCTGCAAGTTCATTTTTCGTTAATTTGCTATCTCGATTATGCTGCAAAAATTACGAATACTTAACTACGCAATTATTGATGAACTAACGATCAGTTTTTCGCAAAAACTGAATATTATAACCGGCGAAACCGGCGCAGGTAAAAGCATACTCATGGGTGCGCTAGATCTTGTTTTGGGCAAACGTGCAGACACAGCAATTTTAAAAGAGAAAGATAAAAAATGCATTGTAGAAGCCACATTTGTTGTAAAAAATAATGAAGCTATTCAACAGTTTTTTGTAGAAAATGATCTTGATAAAGAGGAGGAGATTTTAATAAGAAGAGAGATTGCAGCCAATGGTAAAAGCAGAAGTTTTGTAAATGATACTCCTGTAAATCTTTCACAATTAAAAGAGTTAACCGCAAACCTTGTAGATCTCCACCGGCAGTTTGATACCCAGGAAATTAGTTCGGAAAATTTCCAGAGAGAAGTGATGGATGCGCTTGCAGATAACGCAACATTGCTTGCGCAATTAAAAACTGTTTATGCAAAATACAGCGCAGTAAAAAATGAATTGGAAGCCTTACATGTGCAACAAACGAATGCAGACAAAGAAGCAGATTACAATAAATTTTTACTGGAAGAATTTACAGAAATTAGCCTGAAAGAAAATGAGTTGGAAGATCTCGATGCTGAAATAAAATTACTCAGCAATGCAGAAAATATAAAAATGCAGTTGGGTGCTGTGTATGGTTTTCTTTCTGGTGGCGAAGAACCCGTTGTGCAGAATTTAAAATCTTTCTCCCAAAAACTTACTGGTTTAAAAGAATTTCATACAGCTATTGAAGATCTTCAAAAAAGATTGATTAGTGCGCAATTATAAATACAGGATGTGGCTGATGAACTGGAAAGAATAGATGATGAAATTGTATATGATGCAGAACGTATAAATGCTGTAAATGAAAGGGTTTCCGCCGGATATAAATTATTAAAAAAGCATGGCGTTACAAATACTGTACAGCTTTTAGAAATACAGGAAACACTGCAACAAAAACTTGATGCTGTCTTTAATATTACGAATGCTACTGAAAAGGCAGAGAAAGAAAGTAAAAAACTATTTGTCGAAGCAACAGTGCTTGCAACAAAAATAAATGCTAACAGAGTTGCTCAGGTAAAACCATTTGTGCTTAAAGTAAATGATTTGCTAACTCAGGTTGGTATGCCAAATGCAAAAATAAAAGTTGCCATAAATTCTGTTGCACTTTCTACAAATGGAAGTGATGAAATAAACTTTTTATTTGATGCAAATAAAACGAACCGTTTTGAGCCGCTTTATAAAGTGGCAAGTGGAGGAGAGTTAAGCAGATTGATGCTTTCGGTAAAATCGTTGGTAGCAAAAAAACTGCAATTGCCTGTGCTTATATTTGATGAAATTGATACCGGAATAAGCGGTGAAGCTGCTAAGCAAGTTGGTTTTATTATGAAAGAACTTTCCGGGTCGCACCAGTTAATAGCCATAACACACCAGCCTCAAATTGCAGCGAAAGCAAATGCGCATTATTTTGTTTACAAACAAATTGTAAAAGATACCATTCAAACATCGGTACGTCTTTTAAATGAAGATGAAAGAATTGTAGCCATTGCACAAATGCTGAGCGGCGAAAAACCCACCGCTGCGGCTTTAGAAAATGCCAAAGAAATGATGAACTAAATAAATAAAATCTATTACTTATGTTGATAAAAGTTTAATACAGCTTTTCTGCTGAAGCGCTGCGGGATAGTAGCGAAAAGCCCACAGTGAAGCGCAGCGAAATGAGGACTTGCAGCGAATAGCCCGAACAAAAGTTGAATAGAATTCCTGTGATGATAGCGCCAACCCTTCTTTTAAAATATTATTAATTAATTTAGTCTTTTACTAAACAACTTTTCAAACAATAAACTTGCTATGTATAATTTACTAAAAGGAAAAAAAGGGATCATATTTGGTGCGCTGGACGAAAAATCTATTGCATGGATTACTGCTTTAAAATGCCATGAAGAAGGTGCGGAAATTGTGCTGAGCAATGCGCCAGTGGCCATGCGCATGGGAGAAATAAATAAGCTTGCAGAAAAAATTGGCGCACCTGTAATTGGCTGTGATGTAAGCAGTGCCGATGATGTAGAAAATTTGATTGTAAAAACTATGGAGCATTTTGGTGGTGGCTTTGATTTTATTTTACACTCCATAGGTATGAGTATAAATGTGCGCAAAGGCAAGCATTATACCCAAATAGATTATACGCATAACCTTAAAACTTTTGAGATCAGCAGCATGAGTCTGCACAGGGTTTTGGCTTGTTGTATGAAGCATGATGCATTGAATGAATGGGCCAGTGTAGTTGCACTTACCTACATTGCTGCGCAAAGAGTTTTTCCTGATTATAATGAAATGGCTGATGCAAAATCTTTGCTGGAAAGTGTTGCACGAAGCTTTGGGTATCACTACGGGGTGAAAAAACATGTACGGGTAAATACAGTTTCTCAGTCACCAACAAGAACTACAGCAGGCAGTGGTGTAAAGGGTTTTGACGGATTTATTTCTTATGCTGAAAAGATGAGTCCGCTCGGAAATGCAAGTGCAGAAGATTGTGCAAATTATTGTGTTACGCTGTTTAGTGACCTTACCAGAATGGTAACTATGCAAAATTTATTTCACGACGGTGGTTTTTCTAATACCGGTGTAACGCAGGGAGTGATTGACCAAATGGAGAAGTAAGTCTTTAGATGTTAGACACAAGATTTGAGATAAAAGATTAAAGATAAAAGATAGGACACACCTTAGTTTAGATAAAAGTTTTACCAACACCTATGGTAATTCAATTTTAAACTTACGATGGAATCATCTGTTTAATGATAAGTTATTTTCAAACCTATCGGTAATATATAGCGATTATTACTTTGGATTAGATTTAGATTTAGTTGGATTCAAATGGGATTCAGGAATCAAAAATTACAATATTAAGTACGATTTCAAAAATTATATTTC
>JANLVW010000362.1:0-3067 GCA_031364205.1 Ferruginibacter sp. | reverse complement strand
TGTTATTATAATTTTGTGTTGAATATTTATCGTAATATTGCAATATTAAATTGAAATAACATGTTATTTAAAACCTGAACTGTAATCGGCTGGTAAAAACATTATCCTTTAGATCGGTAGTATAACCGGGGAGATTAGTTTTTTCATTGATAGGTATAGTATAATACAATACAGCTTTTAAACCGGTATTTATATACCAAACATAACCTACGCCTATAGTACTAAATTTTATATCTGCCACTGTAAAATTTGATGCTGGCGCCCCAATATCATTTCGTGTAATTTTAGTATTAGGGTCGTACCAGTCATATTTTAAGATAAGCTGGTGCTTTAATGAAAAAATATTTTGCACCAAATAAAAATAGGCTCCATTAAACTTGCGGTTATAATATCCATCCTTACCTGTTAGCAATGAATTTGGAGTCTCGCTCGAGAGAGAGGTACCAACCTGCCTACCAAAAATATATTCCCCTCTAATTTCTGTAAACCCAATTTTATTTTTAAACTTTACCTGTACATCCATACCGTAGTATCGTCTGGGATTTACTTTACCAATGTTACTTTCAGTGGAATCTATAACCGTTCTATTAATCCCTGATATTTTGGCTGTACGATATTCATATTTGGTATTATTTTCAAGACCACCATATAAGATTGAAGTGCCGGCAGATACAGTTATTTTTTTAGATATTTTTTTTGGTTTAAGCGCTACCCTTCCTATTATATCTTTTACATTGTCAAATTCTCCGGGTGCTGTTATACCTTGCCCGTTAAAAATACCTACATCTATTTTTAAGTATTTCAAAGGATGGTTTTCTTTTCTCACTTCAAAACTTGCCATAGCACCAAGGTCACGCTCACCCTTCATAAGTATCTGGCTCATTCTTCCCCTTTCGGGGCTTTCTCTATCGGCGCTGCTTAAATTAACCTCGTACCCAAAAGGCCTAGCAAAAAGGCCTGTTGTAAATGAAAAGAGTTTATACTTATTCTCAAAAATTCTGCCCCACACATCCCTTACTGTAAAGGATCTTTCATTAGCATCAAATTGAAAAACAAACTGTACACCCGGCTTGTTATCTTTTTCAAAATGTATATAATCTACCCTAATGCGGCTTCTTCTTAACAAAAAGCGGTTGCTTACCCGGGCTGCAAAATCTCCACCCTCAAATGACTTTGCTCCTTTAGTTGCTGCTACTTGAAACTGTGGCTGTATGTAACCTGTAAAACGTAAATGATCAGATTTTTTAGAAATACTCAACATTTCCTTACCGCTTATGGTTGAAGTATCGATCATATCCATTAAAAATTGCGCTTTACAATTCTGTAATAGTAGAAATGTTACAAGAAGGCAGGTAATATTTTGTTTCAAGGGGGTTATTTAAAAAAGTCTGATAATAAAAACTTTCAATGTTACTAAACTGTTATCAATTATATTTATAGTTTTAAAATAAATATAGTTTTTAATTTCGCACAAATTTAATATTTATGGGCTTCAATTCAATTTTAAAAATATTTTTACCTAAGGATAGAATTTTTTATCAGCTGTTTGAAAATGTTGCCGGTGTGCTGGTAAATATGGGAGATAAATTGAAAGAAGTTGTAAACGAGCCCGATTTTGAAAAGCGTGCAAAACTGATAAAAGATGTAGAGGATTTAGAGCATGTAAACGATGATTATACGCACCAGATATTTACAGAACTTGGTAAAAATTTTATAACTCCTTTTGATAGGGAAGATATTCATTACCTCGCTTCAGCACTGGATGATATTGCTGACTATATATATGCATCAGCAAAAAAGATAAATTTTTACAGAGTAAATCCCGATGATATCGGTATCCGCAAATTTGGAGATCTTATTGCCCTTGGTTGCGTGCAGGTACACAAAGCCGTAACAGAACTTCGCAACATGAAAAACATGCGCCAGATTACAGATGCTCTAGTAGCCATAAACAGTATTGAAAACCAGGGCGATGATATTTTTGACATGAGTATTGAACGGCTTTTTGCAACAGAGCCCGATGCAAAAGAAGTTATAAAAAAGAGAGAAATTTATCAGGTAATGGAAATTGTTACAGATAAATGTGAAGATGCAGCAAATGTTATAGAAAGTATTATTGTGAAATATGCTTAACATAATTGTATACTTTTTAAATTCACCATTATGCCCCGCTAACTTTTTTTCTTTTTATATTTAATTCTCATGGCATCCATTCTCATTATAATAATTATTCTGGCCATTGTTTTTGATTACATCAATGGTTTTCACGATGCTGCAAATTCAATTGCTACCATTGTTTCTACAAAAGTATTAACCCCTTTTCAGGCAGTTTTATGGGCAGCATTTTTCAACTTCGTAGCTTTTTTTATATTTAGTGATCATGCAGTTGCTAATACAGTAGCAAAAACGGTTCATGCAGATGTAGTTAATGGCAGCAATGGAATGGTCATTATCTTATCAGGCCTAATATCCGCCATCTGCTGGAATTTGCTTACCTGGTGGTATGGTATACCTTCATCTTCATCTCATACACTTATTGGCGGTTTTGCAGGCGCAGCTATTGCAGCTGCAGGCTTCAGCAGCATAGATACTTCTATGATTATGAAAACGGTAATATTCATTGTTCTAGCACCGTTAATAGGGATGATTATGTCAATATTTATTTCCATTATAACAATGCAGCGGAGTTTTTGGCTTAAAATATCCATCATTGCAGTACTAGTAACAGTTTGTGTAATTTTTATACCGTTTAAAAAAGAGTTTGAAAGATGGGGTCTGCTTGGTTTGGGAGTTATTTTTATGCTTAGTTAATTTTATAATTATTTGAGGGGCGAATCTGCTCAGCGTACCCAGAATATGTACAAAAAACTGCAGTTGGTGTCTTCTGCTTTTTTTAGCATTGGGCATGGCGGTAGCGATGCACAAAAGGTAATGGGTATTATTACGGTAGCTTTAATTGCCGGTGGGAAAATCCAGACTTTTAGCCAGATGCCTGATTGGGTGCCACTTGCGTGTTACTCAGCTATTGGTTTGGGTACTATGAGTGGCGGCTGGAAAATTATTAAAA
>JANLVW010000343.1:0-2753 GCA_031364205.1 Ferruginibacter sp. | reverse complement strand
CTTGTATTGACAAAGCTGAAAACGGGCTTGTGTATGCTTATTCCTTTTATTTAGATGCCCTGGCACAAAACTGGGATGCCCTAGTGCTCAACGACTATGAATCGGTTATGCCCTTAACCTGGACTGAAAAATTCGGCATCCGGTATTTGTACCAACCTTTCTTAGCGGCCCAGTTGGGTGTTTTTGGTAATAATTTGGAGCCGATGCTTATCAATCAATTTCTTCAAGCCATACCGGCATCCTTTCGTTTTGTTGATATTTCGTTGAATGCCCGGAACAATAGCGGTTTTCCAGGTTTAAAATCCAGGGCCAATTATGTACTTGAACTAAATAAACCATATGAAACCCTGGCAGATCATTATAGTGAAAATATAAGGCGGAATATAAAAAAAGCAAAAGACTGTACAATTCTAAAAAAGCTGGACGGAGAAACTCAATTATAAAACAGGGTTATGTTTTTTACCGTAGTTTATAGGGCACCGTAATTGTTTATGGGAAACCTTATTATTTATAAATGTATGGATCTGGAAGAGGAAGTTTTTAAAGAATATTATGACTTTTTAAGTAACAAAGCATTTCCCTGTGTAGCTGCTAAAGATGCTATGGCAAAGGCTAATATTAAATTATTGGTTGCAGATAATATTGCCTGTCCTAAAGATGATAAAGCGATACTTAATTTTATGTACAGCTTCACTGATTTTTACCGCAAAAGCGGAAAGGGTTTCTACAGTGCTGCGGTAATATTTAAGCACCCTGAAATTATAAATGAAGAAATGTTTGATGCGTTGCTATGGCAAAGGCTTGCAGCTTTAAGAAGTTTGGATGCATTGCAATATTCCCATGATAGCCGAGTAGCCGCAAATCCTGAAGACAGTAATTTTAGTTTTAGCCTGATGGAAGAAGCTTATTTTATTGTAGGGCTAAACCCAATGAGCAGCCGACCTGCACGGAGGTTTAAATATGCTACACTTGTTTTTAATCCGCATGCACAGTTTGAAGCAATGAAAAAAGATGCCCGCTATGAAAAAATGAAAACTATTGTACGCAAAAGAGATGTAAGTTTTTCAGGCTCGGTAAATCCTATGCTAACTGATTTTGGAGAAGCATCTGAAGTGTATCAATACAGTGGTAAAAATTACGACAGCAATTGGAAATGCCCACTGCTATTTAACCAATCATAATATGGAAATAATTGAGCCTAGAACCGGTACAGCGTTTATTTTAAAAAAAGGGCAGCTGCTAAAAGTTACAGATATACAGGGCGAACAGGTATCTGATTTTGTATGTTTTAATTTGAATGATAAACGGGAATATTTATCGAGCGGCAGAACAATGGATTATGCTGAAACTATTTTTCTTACAAAAGGGCATCCGTTTTATTCCAACAGAAGCAACGTTATGTTCAACATAAAAGAAGATACGGTGGGCAGACATGATTTTTTATTGACGCCCTGCAGTGCAGATACCTTTAGAATTATATACGGCCACACAAACCCACACCGTGGCTGCTTTGGTAACCTTGTTGAAGCATTGGCCCCTTATGGTATTGAGCCGGATGCTATTCCAATCTGCTTCAATATTTTTATGCATGTAATCGTAGATGGCGAAACCGGAAGGATAGATGTACTGCCGCCAAAAAGTAAAGCCGGCGATTATATTGTTATAGAAGCACATTTGGATCTGTTGATTGGGATGACCGCCTGCTCTGCTGAAATGAGTAACAATTATTCATTTAAACCGATAGGTTATCAAATAGTTTAGTCGTAATGCTGTCATCATTATTATCATACATTTGCCCTCTAAAATTTACGGTAATATGAAGCGCTTTCAAAAGATATTGGTGCTGTGTTTATTTGTTTATATGCCATTTGCAGGCAGTGCATGGGGTGTAACAGGTCACAGAATAGTAGGGCAGATTGCAGATGATTATCTAACCAAAAAAGCAAAAGCTGAAATCGCTAAAATACTGGGTTTTGAAAGTATTGCCATAGCAAGTAACTGGCCTGACTTCGCCAAGAGTAATCCTGCATATAATTATTTATCTACCTGGCATTATGTAAACTTAAAAAGCGGGTTATCGTTTGACGAAGTGCAGCATTTTCTTACTGCAGATACTGCAACAGATGCCTACACCAAAATTAATTTTATGGTGAATGAGTTTAAAACCAACAGGCTTTTATCTGCCGAAACAAAACAATTGTATGTAAGGCTGCTGATACATATTATTGGCGATATACACCAGCCTATGCATCTCGGCAGACCAGATGACCGTGGCGGCAATGCAGTAAAAGTAAAATGGTTTAGTGATGAGTCAAACCTGCATTCTTTATGGGACAGTAAACTGATAGATTTTCAGCAATTGAGTTATACAGAATATGCCGCTGCAATTAACCATACCACCCTTGCGCAAAGAAAAGTATGGCAACAACAAACGCTTATGGAATGGATGTATGATACTTATGGGCTTACCGAAAAAATATATGTAGAAACAAAACCTGACCAACGCCTGGATTACCTGTATAATTTTAAATTTATTGCTCCGTTAAACGACCAGCTTGTAAAAGGCGGCGTGCATTTGGCGGGAGTATTTAATGATATATTTAAATAGTATTTGTGTTTTAGGAGCATGAGCTTTTGTAACAATGTTCAACATTTGTATCCTGCTGTTGGTAGTAGTGCCGCTAATAATTTTATTATTTTTAAGTGTTTATTATTGCGGCAGCCACTACTGCCCAGCAGGGCTAGTTTGGTCT
>JANLVW010000829.1:0-4905 GCA_031364205.1 Ferruginibacter sp. | reverse complement strand
AAAATTTTTAAATTTATGAAACGGAAAATTTACGCAGCAGTTATGCTGATGGCTATGCTTGCAAACACCTTTCCAGTATGGGCATCCAGCCACAGGGAAGCACCGTTAATTGCTGATGATCCATTGGCAGATAACACGGATGTGTATGCTTTTAAAAGCCCTACAAATCCAAACAAAATAATTTTAATTGCCAACTATATTCCATTTCAATTACCACAGGGAGGGCCCAACTTTTCCCATTTTAGCGAAGATGTTCGGTATGAAATTCATATAGATAACAATATTGCTACCAAAGGAGATGATATTATTTATCGGTTTACATTTAAAAGAGTAAACGAAGATCCTTCTACCTTTTTCAATATAAGATTAGGGAAAGAGAACTTAAAAACTACTTACACAGTAGAGAGAAGTATGGACGGTGGCAGTTCTTTTACAACAATTGCAACAAATGGAATTGTTCCACCACCAAATATTGGTGCAAGATCTATAAGTTCTCTGGTTGGCCTTAATGCGCCCAGTTATGAAACACTTATGACACGGGCCATTAAAACTGCAAGCACCGGAGAGAAAGTTTTTTGCGGCCCGGTTGATGATCCTTTCTTTGTAGACCTTGGTGGAATTTTTGACCTCGGTGATGCGCCACGCCAGGGTCCAACCAAACCTCAGGATGGCTTAAAATGTTTAAACGTATCTACAATTGCTTTAGAAGTTGATATAAGTACATTGCAAAAAGACCATCAATCAATAACAAAGGCTTCCAACATTTTAGATCCGAATTTTGTAATTGGTGTATGGGCAAATGCAAGCAGACAAAAGATTACTACATTAAATGAAGTGAAAAAGGATGGTGAATTTAAAGCTGACGGTCATTCAGGTCCGTGGATTCAGGTTTCTCGCTTGGGCATGCCATTAACCAATGAAGCAATAGTCCCCATTGGAGATAAAGATTTATGGAACAGAATTACACCTTATCAGGATTTAAGTTTGTTAAGCAAATTTGGAGATTATTTTTACAATCCTGAATTGGCACTTTACATGGATGATGCAGCATTTGGCGGTGCTGTACCGGCTTTTAAACCATTAAGAATACAAAAAAAATCATTGGGAGCATATGGTTTTGCTAATGGTCAAAATGGTTTATATGGTTTGAAAGGAAATCCTGCATTAAATGGTACTGCATTAAGTGAAGCAAATTTTGGTAGCTTGCTTTTACCTGCACCCAATAAACCAAGGTCAGTAGATTTATGGCCAATATTTCATACCGGCGTACCAAACCTTGCACCATACCAATTAGCCACAGGTAAAATGGGTGGTAACCCACTTGCAGCAGGCAAACCATTTATAAATAACTTTTTACCTAATGGTGGAGATATGCTTAGATTAAACATGGCAGTGCCTGCAACACCAAGAAATTCTCCTGACTTTAGTTCTGAAGGATTAATTAAAGCTGCAGTATTGGGTTTAACTGATTCAAGATTTAATACCAATACAAATATTCAGTTTATCCCAAATATGGATGGTTTTCCTAACGGAAGAAGACTTGAAGATGATGTAACTAGAATTGAACTGCAGGCTGTAAGTGGTATTGTGTTAGCAGCAATCGGCCTATGGTACGAGGATTATATTCCTGGCACAAGCCCAAGCCCTGTTACTAAGCAACTTGTAAACGTGTTGACGTACAGTGCAGGTGTAACTGCGAATGACACTACTTTTAAACCTGCATTTCCATTTGTACAAACACCATGGGCAGGCACTTACAACTGTAATTGTGAAACCCCACCCGCAGAAAGAGCGAACAGTTTTAGCAATAGCAATGGTATGGCAGATTTTGGTAAAAACTTTTCTTCTTTATTAAGTGCTCCTGAAGTTTTGATGAAAACATCACCTAATCCATTTATAGATAATACTGTAATAAATTATCAGCTAAAGACAGCAGCGCAAATAACTATTGCTGTTTTTGATGTACAGGGCAAGGAGGTAAAAATGTTGGTGAACAAAAGAATGACGCAGGGAAATTTCAAAGAAACATTTAATGGTAAATCGCTTAATTCGGGAATTTATTTTATAAAACTATTACAAGATGGTGTTATTAAACAGACCCTTAAAATTGTAAAAGGATAAATACAAAGCTTTCAAAAAAGAGGTCGCAGATTTTGCCTGGCATGCAATAAAAATCTACGACCTCTTTTTATATAAAAAAATTAATGCTTGTTAAAAAGCCTCCATCATCATATCGCTGTAAGATTTTTTCATAAAATCTTCGGTCTTAATTTCCAAAAAATTGATATAAAAATTACATTGATCTTTTAATTTTTCAATACCAATTTCGCCATTGCTGTCAATAGCTTCTACTTCTACAAAAGTGCCCAATCCTTCTACTCTGTCAAAGTGAAATTTTACATTTTCTACAAAATAAATTTTGCGGATTTTATCTATGATTATTTTAACCCCATGCAGTTTAATAAGGATGTTTTTCAGTGCTTCATCAGGAGCATGTTTATAGAGCAAAATGTCTGACTGTTTTGCTCCTCCAACATCTTCTCTCTGATACCAGATTAAGGCATTTTCAATATTTCCTTCCCGCAGTTTTAAACGACCGGTGTTTACATTATAATAGGTATCTTTTTGATGGTCTTCACCAATAAATTGAGGATTTAAGGAAACTAATTTTTCTTCCAAAGCTTCCATATTATTGGCTTTAGCTTTAAATTCAATGTTTAAATGAGTCATAATAATTTACAGAAAAAAGGATATAAAAATACCGGTTGAAAAATTCAACCGGCACTTAAAATAGGGATAAATATTTAAAGAAAATTTAGATTATCTAAAGATTCCATTTGAAGAAATTCTTTGACCATTTGCTCTGTATGTAACAGTTCTTGTTTTTGGAATTAATCCACCTCCACCAAAATGAGCAGTCCATGTTCCGCTGTTTTTTGTCCAGGAAATATTTGAAGCATTGGGAAAATCTCTTGCAAATGCGTCGCTTACTTTTCGTGGAGTATTTTTTGAATATTTACTATTGTTCATTCTGTCATCATTTCTGTCATCATCCTTTCTGTCTTTTCTGTCTCCATATCTGTCATCATCCTTTCTATCTTTTCTGTCCTCATTTCTATCATCATTTCTTTTGTCCTTTCTATCATCATATCTGTCATCGTTTCTTTTGTCTTTTCTATCATCATTTCTATCGTCATCATTTTTTTCTTTTTTTGAAACAGAATTCTGATTTTTATTTTTATTTTTTTGGCTGTTTCCCTGTGCAAATGTTGTAAAACTTATTGCAGCAATCAAAGAGGTAAAGATTAATTTTTTCATGATTATTTTTTTAGTTAATTACCCTTATAGAACAACCATGCCAATTAAAAAAATATAAAACACTTTAACTTTTTAGAAAATTACGAATTGGTTCCAATGGCATTTATTTCATCTTCCAACATATTTCCTTTTGGATCAGCACCGTATTGATTAGGTCCATCTTCACCATTGGTACAAGCTAATATTAAATTGTAAATAGGAATTAAAATAAACCAACCACTTTTACCAACATCATGCATTCTTCTTACTGCAACAGCTAGAGAAGGTATAATGGTTCCCAATGAAAAAAACAAAGAAACACTCGGTGAAATGAAACTGAGTCCTTGACTACAAATAATGCTAAATAAAAAAAACCACCAATATTCACTTCTCCTCGATCTTCCACTAAAATTTGCATAATTTGTAAATACACTTTTTACTGCATCAATCATATTCATAAAATTAGTTTTTAGTTCATAAATAAAAAACCAATAGTAACTTATATAAAGAACATATTGTAATTTATATTTATAAAAAAAACCCCCCTAAAAAATAGGAGGATTTTAATATTAAATTTATTATTTTCTAGTAACCCATTCCGCCCATATCCGGCGCACCATGGCTATGAGCAGCTTCAGCCGTCGGTTTGTCTGCAATTACACACTCTGTTGTAAGCAACATCCCAGCTATAGAGGCAGCGTTTTCCAAGGCAACACGAGCAACTTTAGTTGGATCAATAATACCTGCTTTGAACATAGAAGTCTCATATTGTTCAGTACGTGCATTGTAACCAAAATCTCCTTTACCGTTTTTAATTGCTTCAACTACAATAGAACCATCTACACCTGCATTTGCAGTTATTATTCTTAACGGTTCTTCAATTGCACGACGTACAATGGCCATTCCTGTCGTTTCGTCGGCAATTTGTCCTTTAACTTTAGGATCTAATGCAACCAACGCACGGATGTAAGCTACACCCCCGCCCGGTACAATACCTTCTTCAACTGCTGCTCTGGTTGCGTGAAGTGCATCATCCATTCTGTCTTTCTTTTCTTTCATTTCTACTTCTGTTGTAGCACCTACATACAATACAGCAACACCGCCTGCCAGCTTAGCTAAGCGCTCTTGTAGTTTTTCTTTATCATATTCAGAAGTTGTATTTTCTACTTGTGCTTTTATTTGATTTACACGGGCAGTAATGTCTTTTTTAGCTCCTTTGCCACCAACAATGGTAGTATTATCTTTATCAATCATAACAGATGCTGCCTGACCTAAAGTAGTTAACTCAACGCCTTCTAGTTTAAAACCAAGCTCATCGCTTACTACAGTTCCTGCTGTTAGGATAGCAATATCAGTCAGCATTTCTTTACGACGATCACCGAAGCCAGGTGCTTTTACGGCAGCTACTTTTAATGTACCACGTAATTTATTTACAACGAGTGTTGCCAGTGCTTCACCTTCTAAATCTTCTGCTATAATTAATAACGGACGAGCGCTTTGTGCAACTTTTTCTAAAATATGAAGAATATCTTTCATGATGGATATCTTCTTATCAAAAATCAGGATGTAAGGATTTTGCAATTCAACCTGCATTTTTTCGCTGTTGGT
>JANLVW010000317.1:0-3735 GCA_031364205.1 Ferruginibacter sp. | reverse complement strand
CGAAGTAGCACCTGATAAATATGTAAAAAGAAGTGGTGCAAAATCTGGTGATCTAATTTGTGTAAGCGGCGAACTTGGCGGTGCATTTTTAGGACTTACTTTATTAGAAAGAGAAAAAAGAATATTTGAAGAAACCGGTGCCCAGCCAGATCTAGAAGGCCAGACATACATTGTGGGAAGGCTTTTAAAACCTGAAGCCAGAAAAGATATTATTGAATATTTTGCAGAGGAAAATATTTTACCAACAAGCATGATTGATATCAGCGACGGACTAAGCAGCGAGTTAATGCATATTTGCAAGCAGAGCCAATTGGGTTGTGTTTTGTACGAAGATAAACTGCCTTTTGCAGATGATATGAAAGAGTTTGCATACAAATTAAAAACAGATCCGACTGCATGTGCATTAAGTGGTGGCGAAGATTATGAATTGTTATTTACCGTACCACAAAAAGATTATGATCAAATAAAATTGAACCCATCGGTTAGTATTATTGGTTACATGACGGATGAGGGAGAAGGGAAAAGCCTGATAACCCGTGGCGGAAATAAACATGCATTGGTTGCGCAGGGGTGGAACCACATGAAGAAATAGAATTTACAATCCGCAAATGCTGCGGCTTTTTATTTAAAATAACATTCATAATTTTTAAAAAGAAATCATTTGTATTAATTTCATTTTTAATTATGAATAAAGGGTACGCTTACTTTTTTTTTACTGTGGTTATTATGTACTCCTGCACAACTAACAGACTTCAATATACCCCCGCAAAAAAATACTCTAAAGAAAAACTGCAAAACGATTATACTTTATTAAGAGAGATATTGGAGGCAAAACATCCATCACTTTATTGGTATACACCAAAAGAAAAGATGGATGATTATTTTGATAAGTTTTACGAAAAAATAAAAGATAGCATGACAGAACAACAATTTGCCTGGCTTGCTGTTGCTCCTGTGATTGATAAAATTCGTTGCGGTCATACAAGTGTAAGTCTCAGCAAAGCATATGGTAAATGGGTTGATGGTAAAGCAATTCCATCTTTTCCTTTATACATGAAAATATGGAATGATACCATGGCGGTAACAGGTAACCTCAATTTTAAAAAAGATAGTCTCTTTAAAAGAGGAACATTAATATCTTCTATAAATGGTATTCCAAATAAGTTGTTGATAAAATACATGCTTGAATTTTTGCCCGAAGATGGATATTCAAATAATGTAAATTATATCAGACTTAGTTCCAACTTTCCGTATTTTCACAGAAATATTTTTGGGCTTAGTAAAAATTACAATGTTGGTTACTTGGATGAGCAAGGAAAAGAAAAAATTGTAAAAGTTCCACTGTTTGTGCCGGCTAAAGACTCTGTAAAAAATGACAGTCTTATTCGCAAACAAAAAAGCAAAGAACCTAAAGAGAAAAAAATATTACAATACAGATCGTTTAATATAGACAGCACAAAAAAATTTGCAACAATTACTTTAAATACCTTTTCCGAAGGAAAGCTCCGTACATTTTTTAGAAGAGCATTTAAGCAATTAAAAAAAGAAAACATCAGCAATGTTATTTTGGATTTAAGAAGTAATGGCGGGGGAAGAGTGGGCTTGAGTACACTGCTGACAAAATATCTTTCTCGAAAAAATTTTAAAGTAGCGGATACACTTTATACGCCATCAAGAGGGATTGGCCCTTATGGAAAATATATAAAGGGCGGGTTTTTTAATAGTATTGAAATGTTTTTCATCTCAAGAAAAACCAGCGATGGAAAATTTCATATGCGGTATTTGGAAAACCATTTTTACAAACCAAAGAAAAATAGGTATGCAGGGAAAGTTTTTGTGCTCACTGGTGGGCCAACTTTTTCAGCATCGGCAATTGTTTGCAATGTTTTAAAAGGACAAAAAGATATAACATTATTAGGTGAAGAAACCGGCGGTGGTTGGTATGGTAACAATGGGATTATGATACCAGATATAATTTTACCAAACACTCGTGTTCGAGTTAGATTGCCATTGTTTAGGTTGGTGCAATATAACCACATAGCAATTAAAGGCACGGGTGTAATGCCCGATATTTTAGTGCCAACAAGCTACGATGCATTACTAAAAGGCTATGATAAGAAAATGGAGGAAACGAAAAAGTTGATAAAAATGGAGAATAGGGTTATGGATAAAAGATAATTTTATCGAGATAGATAAAACTCTCACTAATATAAATATAGTTTAAAAAAAGTTTTGAAGCTTTTAGATTTAGTATTTAATTATTAATACTAAAATTATCTGCATCTTTTAAAAAAGGAAATTTATTTCTTATCTCTACTAAATTTTCTTTCTCTAATGTTATTGTAAAAATATCTTCATCATCTGCCTTGTGGTATAAAATAGCACCGGCAGGATCTACAACCATACTGTTACCGCTGTGGTAAATATTATTCCCATCATTGCCAACCCTGTTTACGCCAACAACATAACTTTGGTTTTCAATTGCTCTTGCACAAAGCAAGGTTTTCCATGCATGGATGCGGCGCTCGGGCCAGTTGGCTACATAAATCAATACATCATATTCTGCCTCATTTTTATCTGTAGGGTTTTGCCGGGCCCAAACCGGAAATCTCAAGTCGTAACATATTTGCAAATTTATTTTCCAGCCTTTTACACGTGCAATTAATCTTTTGTTGCCGGCGCTATAATGTTCTGTTTCTTTTCCAAAACCAAAAAGATGTCGTTTGTCGTACACGCCATGTTCACCGTTTGGCAACATCCAGATAAGGCGATTATAAAATTGTTCATTTTCTTTAATGATGATGCTACCGGTTAAAACAATCTTATTTTCTGCAGCTACACTTTTCATCCAATTTATGGTTTCGCCATTCATATTTTCCGCCAGCAATACATTGTTCATAGAAAAACCGGTACTGAACATTTCTGGTAAAACAACAATTTCCGTACGCTCCTCAATTGCTTTTATTTTTTGTTCAAGCATTAAAAGATTTGCTGTTTTATTTTCCCAGTGAAGGTTTGTTTGAATAATTGATATAGTAAGTGGTTGCATATTTTATTTTAATTAATTACAGTTTTGGCATTTGTGTAAAGAATAAATTCTCAACGATTTTCTTCCTTTCGCTTCACAATTAAGAACCAATCATTTTCCAAAGGCAGATACCCCATATCATAACAAAAATAATATACATCACCTTTTTTATTGGTGTAAGTGTGTGTGTAAAATTTAAATTGAAAACCTTTTGCCAATAATTTTTCAGCATTTGTTTTTCCGGTTTCCTGATTGTTTGTAATTACAGTTTCTAAGACCCTTCGATTTTTACCCAGAGCATTATTGATGTTACGTACAAGATTTGTAGTGCCTGATTTTAGCCCATTGTTGTATTCATTTCTGCAATAGTCGTTGCAAAACTTTTTATCGGCCCGGCCTTTTACGGCTGAATTGCAACTGAGGCAAAGCGTGGCTTCTTTTTTTGTAAGCATAAGCTTGTACTGATTTGTAAACGAAATATACAACTTAATTATATAAGTACAACCGTTTACAAACGGATATATACAACTATAAACGGTTAAGATACGAGTAAGGCTTTTTGTGCGGCGCATCTTTGCATTGTCAAACCGAAACAGGGTATTGGCTGAAATAAAAATTATAAACCGCAACGCTTTTATAGAAGCAATGCATAAACCGAAAAACATGTACGCATTAAAAAACAAAGTTCAATTGATTGGTAATTTAGG
>JANLVW010000826.1:0-12011 GCA_031364205.1 Ferruginibacter sp. | reverse complement strand
TAATTTGCGGTACGCCTGTGCCTGCAACAATACGTGTAGTGCATATTGAACCCGGACCAATACCAACTTTTACCGCATCTGCACCCGCATCTGCCAATGCTTTTGCACCTGCAGCAGTTGCTATATTACCAGCAATTACATCCATTTGTTTGTAAGATTTTTTGATAGCCTTCAACATATCTATTACACCTTTTGTATGCCCGTGTGCACTATCTAAACAAATTACATCTACACCTTCTTTGTACAAAGCTTCTACCCGCAACATAGTATCAGAAGTAATACCTACTCCTGCGCCAACGAGCAATCTGCCAAAGGAATCTTTAATGGAATTAGGGTAGCTTTTTAGTTTTAATATATCACCAAAAGTCACTAAGCCAATTAATTTACCTTGTTTATTTACAACAGGTAATTTTTCAATTTTATTCTTTCTGAAAATGAGTTCTGCCTTTTTTAAATCAGTGCCTTCCGGAGCAGTAATGAGGTTTTCTTTTGTCATTACCTCGCTTACTTTTAGTTTCTTATCTATATCAAAACGAAGATCTCTGTTGGTTAAAATACCAACGAGTTTGTGTTGCGCATCTACAATAGGAATACCACCGATTCTGTTTTCCTTCATCAAGCGCAAAGCTTCGCCAACTGTAGCATCGGGTAATAAAGTTACGGGGTCAAGTATCAAACCGTTTTCACTTCTTTTTACTTTTCTAACCTGCTCTGCCTGCTGCTCTATACTCATATTTTTATGAAGAATTCCAAGGCCGCCTTCTCTTGCCAATGCAATTGCAAGTTTAGCCTCAGTTACGGTATCCATAGCTGCACTAAGCATGGGCACATTAAGCATAATTTTTTTGGTGAGCATTGTCTGTATGTTGACATCTCGTGGTAATATCTGTGAGTATGCAGGTACGAGAAGTACATCATCAAATGTAAGACCTTCGCCGAAAAATTTACTTGGAATGTTAGTTGCAGGAGATTTTTTTATTGCCATGGGCAAAGATAGAGGAAATTGTAATTGGTTGAATTGAGAAGGATAGGTTTTAGACGATGGACAATAGACCATCTAAGATGTGATCGTGACTTAGCCCGATGGGCAGTGGAAGTCTAACCTGGGACAGCAATACAATAGCTATTGAAATTTATTAATTTATAGAAAAATATACTTGAGTTGTGGGCACCTTTATCGTGCATTGTCTATCGTCCATCGTTTTTCGTCTGGTTAACTTAATTTAAATACTTTACCCGGCATCATAGAAACTACACCCTGCATTTCAAGCATTAATAATGCATTTGCAACTGCACTGCTGCTTAAGCCGCTTTTTAAATAAAGCTGGTCTATTTGAATGCTTTCCTGTTGCGAAAGAATGTCTGTAATAATTTTTTCATCAGGGGTTAGTTCAATAAAAAGTTCCCGCTGTTTTTTTACTTTTTTGGGTTCATCTTTCCAGTTCATTAAGTGAAGTAAATCATCTGCGCAGGTAATTAGTAAAGCTTTGTTGTTTTTTATAAGATAATTGCAGCCTTCGCTACGCAGATCATTCACCCTGCCGGGGATGGCAAATACATCTTTGTTGTAACTGTTCGCCAATTCAGCAGTAATAAGAGAACCACCTTTTTTGCTGCTTTCAATAACAATGAGAGCATCGCACATGCCCGCCACTATTCTGTTACGCCTGGGAAAGTTTTGTTTGTCAGGATTTGTACCACTCATAAAATCTGTAAGTAAACCACCTTGTGTAAGCATTTCTTTTGCCAGAGTTTTATTTTGTGCGGGATAAATTTTATCAAGACCATGTGCTACAACTCCAACCGTTTTTAGATTATTTTTTAATGCTGCTTTGTGTGCTATGCTGTCAATACCAAAAGCGAGTCCGCTAATAACCAAAATGTTCATTTCTGAAAATTCCTGTATTAATTTATCGCAAATATTTTTGCCGTAATCTGTATTATTTCTTGTGCCAACAACAGAAACAATTTTAGTGGTATTTAAATCTGCATTGCCTTTGTAATAAAGTAGGGTAGGGCTGTCGTAACAATTTAGCAAACGTTGTGGATATGCCTCAGAGGCAATAAAAAGTGTTGTAATTTTATTTTTTTCAATGAACTTTATTTCATCTTCGCATACTTTAAAATCAGTAAAATATTTAATGCAATTTGCAGCAATGGTACCAATACCATCTATAGCTTCTAAGTGCTTTTTGGGTGTTTTAAAAATAGCTTCAGCATCACCAAAATTTTCTATTAAGGCTTTAGCACGTACATCTCCAATATTTGGAACAAGGGTCAGGGCGATTTGGTAGAGTAAATCTGATTGCATAAAATAAAAACAATGTTATGCAATCAATTTGAAATAACCGTTAATTCTGTTCTTCTGTTTTGCGATTTACCTGCCTCTGTTGTATTTGATGCAATTGCATTCGATTCGCCAAAACCTTTGCCTGTAAGTCTTTTACTATCTATGCCTTTGCTTTGCAGATAAGTTATTACTGCTTTAGCTCTGTTGATGCTGAGTAAAAGATTATCTGCCGGTTTGCCAACATTATCCGTGTAACCACTTATCTGTATTGTTAGTGCAGGATTTTCTTTTAATAGTTCTGCAACCTTATTAAGTTCAGTAAATGATGTGGTTTGCAGTTCGTATTTTTTTGATTCGAAGAAAATATTTTTTAAAATAATTGATGATCCTTTTTCCAAAGGTTGTAACCCAATATTAACCACCAGTGGCGAATCATTTACGTTATCTTTTAAAGTGAAATTTTCAGAATAAAAGAGATAACCTTTTCTGTTTACAGAGAATGCGTAACTTTTTCCCAACGGTAATGTAGTAAGGTAATTTCCTTCTTCATCGGTTCTCAGTTTTGATAGCACATAACCCGAATCGATTGTTGTTAATTCTACAGAAGATGGAAGGCCACCATTTGTTTTTTTATCGTAGATTTTACCCTTTACCCAAAATGTTTTTTGTGCCCTAATATCTTCTCTAAGTTCAAAACTATAAAGGTCCAGTCCGTTTTTAAAATCACCTTTGTCGCTCGCATAAAAAGCTGTTTTTCCATCTGCCGCAACAATCAGCGAACCTTCATCATCAATTGTATTAATTGGATAACCAAGATTGGTGGGAACCTGCCATTCGCCCTTTTCATTTTTACGAGTTACAAAAAGATCGCTGAGGCCGTAACCTGGATGGCCATTGCTGTTAAAGTAAAGTGTTTGGTTATCAGCATGTATAAAAGGGCAGCCATCATCGCCACTGGTATTAATTGTTGGGCCAAGGTTTTCAGGCTTTTGCCAACGGCCATTTTCTGTTCTGTGCGATACCCAAATGTCAGATCCACCAAAGCCACCAGGGCGGGTACTGGAAAAATACAAATCTCTTTTATCAGGCGATAAAGAAGGGGCTGATTCCCATGCATCTGTATTAATATTTCTTCCCATATTTTCCGCTTCACTCCATTCTCCATTTTTGTTTTTGTAGGAAATATAAAGGTCACAACTACCTAACCCTTCCGGATAATTACAGCCTGTAAAAATGAGCCATTCACCATCCTGCGAAATGTTTTGTGCACCCTCATTAAAATTTGTATTTAATTTGCCGGCAAGGGGTTTTGCATTTTGCCAGACACCATTTATTTTATTGCTTTCATAAAAATCCTCATCACCATTTATGCGCCGGTTAAAAATCATTTTATTGCCATCAACTGTTAAGGAAGGCAAATATTCCAGGGCCGTTGAATTAATGCTGTCACCCATATTTTGTGGGTTAAACAAATAGTTTTTTATTGATGATTTTTTCTTGTATTGCAAAGCAAATTCGTATGTGCTTTTTCTATAGTTGCCGGCTTTAATACTCTGCTGGTTTATTTTGGGAGTTGTCAAAAAACTATTTACTTTTTCAAGTGCTTTTTCAAAATTGCCAATGCCTGCTAACGATATTGAATAGGGCAATAAAAAAGTGCTGGCGTATAGAGAATCTTTAACAAAGGCAGTTTCAAAATCAGTAACAGATGCTTGGTAGTTTTTCATGTTTGCATAAATGCCGGCACGAGAAAGATATACATCCAAGTATTTAGGATCTGCCTTTAACGCATCCGCAAGGTGGGCTATTGATTGTGCATATTTTCCATCAATTGCTTCTTGGTAGGCAGTCTCATAAAATAACACCGCTTTTTTGTTTACTTTTCCAGGATCGTACCATTGCGCATTTACTAAGTTTACTATTAAAATACACAACACAAATAAGCATACCCTAAATATCTTTTTATCTTTCATTATTTTGTATTAACAATATTGAAGATAATTTTTAAAATAATAAGGTAATGTGAAAATTTGTTAGAATAGTGGGTAATTATTTTTGTAGAATTTTATAATCTAGCAGATTAAAATAATAATAATTTCATAGAAAGGTTACTTCTACTTTTATCAAATAAAATTGAATAATTTAATTAGAAAAAAGATAGTTGAATGGTAAATGCTTAAATAGTTATCAGCATAAGGTTTGCATGGATTATTCATAAAGTAACTACGGATCTACTTCCCTATGACTTCCCTATAAGTTCCGTATAACTCCGCTAAAACTTACTATAAATTATGGAACGTTAATGTACTTATGCAATTGTAAACTCAGTTCCCACTTTGGGTTGTCTTTAATGTATTCAACAATAAGGGGCGTAATTTCCCGGGATTTGCTCCATTCTGGTTGCAAATAAAGTTTACAATTTTGCGAAACCAAAGTTGCGAATTCTTCCCCCCATTTAAAATCTGATTTATTAAAAACAATAATTTTTAATTCCTTTGCAAAAGGCACCACTTCTGGCAAGGGAGCTTTAAACTTTTTAGGAGAAAGGCATATCCAGTTCCATGAGCCTGATAATGGTGAGGAGCCGGAAGTTTCAATATTTGTTGCCAGACCTGCCGCCTGCAATGTTTTTGTAAGCAATGTGAGGTCGTGCATCAAGGGTTCACCGCCGGTTATTACAACCATTTCAGCAGGAGTATCTTTTACTTCTTTCAGCAAATCATCAATATTTACAAGTGGATGTTTGGCTGCATCCCAACTGTCTTTTACATCGCACCAAACACAGCCCACATCACAACCTCCAAGTCTTATAAAATAAGCTGCTTTGCCTTGGTAAAATCCTTCGCCCTGAATGGTGTAAAAACTTTCCATTACAGGTAATTGTGTATTAATCGTCTCTAAAATTTCCAAAACAAATATTATTTTTTAGCACTTGCTGCAGCAAGTGTGTTTTTTAAAAGTGCGGCTATTGTCATTAAGCCTACGCCACCAGGTACTGGTGTTATAAAACTACATTTTGATGCTACGTTTTCAAAGTCAACATCACCTTTAATAGCATATCCTGATTTTTTAGAACTGTCTGCTACTCTTGTAATACCAACATCAATTACTACTGCACCTGGCTTTACCATATCGGCAGTTAAAAAACCGGGAATGCCCAATGCAGCAACGATAATATCTGCACCTGCACAGATTTTTTCTAAATCTTTTGTTCTGCTGTGGCAAAGGGTAACTGTACAGTTTCCGTATTGTGTATTCTGGCTTAATAAAATGCTCATTGGTCTGCCTACAATATTGCTGCGGCCAATAACAACGGCATGTTTGCCTGATGTTTCAATCTGGTAATGTTCCAACATCAGCATAATGCCTAATGGTGTAGCGGGTACAAAAGTTTCTAAGCCTTGCACGAGTTTCCCTACACTTATTGGGTGAAACCCATCAACATCTTTTGCAGGATTAATCAGGTTTATTATAGAGGCTTCGTTAATGTGTTTAGGCAATGGCAATTGCACAAGAATTCCATTTACATCGTCATCTTCATTTAATTTAATAACCGCTTCGGTAATCTCCTGTTCCGTAGCAGTTTCATCGAACCTTATTAATGTGCTTTTGAAACCAACATCAGCACAATTTTTAATTTTACTTGCTACATACGTTTCGCTTGCACCATTATTTCCAATCAATATTGCTGCGAGATGAGGGGTGTGACGATTGCCATTTTTATGCTCAATGACTTCAGCAATTACTTGTTCTTTTACGGCATTTGCCACTATTTTACCGTCTAAAATTTGCATTTCCAAAAGTATAAAACTATATCCATTATTTATTTATTGATAGATGTGTTTGATTTTCACAATTTTATTTATCTTTCGACAACAAAACCAAAACTGCTTTGAGAAAATTATTACTACCAATAATTTTATTGTTTTTAGTGGTGCTGCAAAGTTATTTTGTGACAAGTCAATCACTCAGGTATTCAACAGGAATGCCTTATTTGAACTTAAGTGCTTACTCTACAAAGCAAACAGATCCTTTTTCATTTACAGGCAACCAGGCTGCATTAGCAAAAGCAATTGTCGGCGGTGTCGGCATTTATGGAGAACGCAGATTTTTACTTGCTGAGAACAATGTGTACGGGCTTGCTGCAACCGTGCCTACCAAGTTGGGTAATTTTGGTGTACAGGTAAATTATGCAGGGTTTCAAAACTTTAATGAACAAAAAGCAGGGCTTGCATATGGCAGATCACTGGGTAATAAAGTAGATATTGGCATCCAGTTTAATTATTATGGTTATAAAATTCCTGCTTATCAAAATGGATCAGCCGTCAACTTTGAAGGGGGAGCCATTTTTCATTTTTCAGAAAAGTTAAATGCAGGCGTCCATGTTTATAACCCTGTGGGAGGAACCATCGACAAAGTAAACAATGAAAAACTTGCTGCTGTTTATAAATTTGGATTAGGCTATGATGCCTCGGAAGATTTTTATGTGAGTACAGAAATTTTAAAAGAAGAAGACCACCCAATAAATGTTACAGGAGGTTTTCAGTACAGGTTTAAGCAGCAATTTTTTGCAAGGGCAGGTTTTAGAAGTGATAATAATACAGGTTATGCCGGCGTTGGTTTTTTGTATGATAAATTAAGAATTGATGTGGCTGCAAGTTTTCATCCACAACTCGGCGTTTCTCCGGCGCTTCTATTGATTTATAATTTTAAGGAAATGAGCAAATGAAAAAATGTATCATCACTTTAACCTTTTATTTTATCCTTATAATTTGCAAAGCACAAACTCCCGAATCGCCCACTAGGCCGTTAACACAATCCAACAATAATGTAGAGCAGCAGTTGGAGAATATTACGGAAAACAATGCTGATTCTGAAACTGAAGATGATTCTTATTTACAGGAAATGATGCAGTACCAAAAACACCCTTTAAATATAAATACTGCAAGTACATCAACGTTATCTGGGCTTCGTATTTTATCACCCATCCAGATTCAAAACATATTTAATTATAGAAACCTACTTGGTAATTTTATAAATATTTATGAGCTACAAGCTGTGCCCGGTTTGGATATAGGTATTATTCAAAGGTTAAAGCCATATATTATTGTTACCGAAAATGCAGATTTGTTTGCATCATTAAATAACAGGCTAAAAAATGGCGATAAAACTATTTTATTAAGAGTATCGCAAATTCTAGAACGATCAAAAGGATATGCTGTTGATCCAAATTCGGGTAAGAATTTTTATATGGGTTCACCGCAAAAGCTAATGGTAAGGTATAGGTACAATTATAAAAACACTTTGCAGTATGGTGTTGTTGGAGAAAAAGATGCTGGGGAACAGTTTTTTAAAGGAGCTCAAAAGCACGGATTTGATTTTTACTCATTTCATTTTTTTGTCAAAAATATAGGAGTCATAAAATCGCTGGCAATCGGCGATTATGCGGTAAACATGGGGCAGGGGCTTACACAATGGATGAGTCTGGCATTTAAAAAAAGTCCTGATATTTTATCCATTAAAAGGCAGGCAGATGTTTTACGACCTTATAATTCAGCAGGAGAAATAAATTTTCACCGAGGCTTAGGTATTACGCTTGCGAAAAAGAACTGGGAAGGAACTTTTTTTGCATCTTACAGAAATGTTGATGCAAATTTTTCAGCAGGAGACAGCACACAAACACAGGATGATTTTATAACATCGCTGCAAATTTCAGGTTTTCACCGAACCAAAAGTGAAGTAGCGGATAAAGGCTTACAAAAGCAACTGGTTTTTGGTGGAAATGTGGCCTACCAATTAAAAAGTCTGCATGTAGGATTTAATGCCATTCAATATATTTTAAAATTCCCCTTACATAAACAGCCGGAGCCCTATAATCTATATGCATTGGCAGGCAAAAACTTTGGCAATTACAGCACTGATTATAGTTATACATTAAAGAACCTGCATTTTTTTGGAGAAGCAGCATTAACAGATAAAAAATATACCGGTTTTATTAACGGTTTGCTTATCAGTGCTGCGGCAAATGTAGATATGAGTTTTGTATATCGAAACATAAGCAAAGGATATCAATCTCTTTATACAAATGCATTTACTGAAAACAGTCTACCAACAAATGAGAAAGGTTTTTTTTCGGGGATTACAATAAGACCAACAGATGCATGGAGAATTGATGCATATGCAGATATATACAAGTTTCCGTGGTTAAAATATAGAGTAAATGCCCCCTCAACAGGTGCAGATTATGTTGGACAAATAACTTACAAACCAAACAAATTAATTGAAATTTACACAAGGTTTAAATCTGAAAAAAAATCTATTAATTATAATCCTTCAGATTTAACGCTGAGCCCTGTTGTTGCACAGCCGAAACAGAACTGGAGAACACAATTCTCGTACAAAATAAATAGTACGTTTACTTTTAGAAGCCGTGTTGAAGAAGTTTGGTATGACAAAAATGGCAAAGCTGCGGAAAAAGGATTTTTAATGTATGCTGATGTTTTGTTTAATTCGCCATTAAAAAGTTTGTCAGGCAATATCCGATTACAATATTTTGAGACTGATGGTTATAACAGCAGAATTTATGCTCACGAAAATGATGTATTGTACAGTTTTTCGATTCCGGTTTTTTATGGCAAAGGTTACCGGTATTATTTAAATTTAAATTATTATATTACCCGAAAGCTAACAGTATGGGTAAGGGCTGCACAATACATATATCCAAATCAAATTAAAATCGGATCTGCATTAGATGAAATTAATAAAAACCAAAAAATTGAAGTGAAATTGCAAGTTGTGTATAGATTTTAGCTTTTTTTATGAAATTATGCAGCGTTAGTTATTCCTGACTTGTATTTTTAGCAATAAAGTGTTGGCTAAATTTAGATTAACTTTTTTTTACGATTCAAAATTTTCCCTATTTTTACATTTCAAAAACTTTAACATTTGCCCATGACTAGAATTTTATCACGGTTTGTGATGTTTATGCTCTTTGGAGTATTGGCATTTGCACAAAACCGGGTGGTGACCGGAACAGTAACCGATGAGAAAGGTAACTCAGTAGAGGGAGCTTCTATTAGAGTTGTGGGTACAAAGCTAGGTACTGCCTCAGATCAAAACGGTAATTTTCGTCTTTTAAATGTTGCGCCGGGCGCAACGTTACGTTTATCGGGGGTAGGTATACCGCAACAAGATTTATTGGCTTCAATTAATGTAACCAATTTTTCTGTGAAACGTACTGAAGGAACTGAACTAAATACTGTAATTGTAACTGCCTTAGGTATTCGTAGGCAACCAAAAGAGTTAGGTTACGCTACTACAACCATAAATTCTACTGAATTAAACCAAGCCAAAGTAGTAAATGTTGCTACAGGTTTGGCTGGTAAAGTATCTGGGTTACAGATAAATCTTGTAAATAATGGTGTTAAACCATCTGTGCGTGTCACTTTACGAGGTAATCGTTCAATTCTT
Source organism: Ferruginibacter sp. (assembly GCA_031364205.1). GTDB lineage: Bacteria > Bacteroidota > Bacteroidia > Chitinophagales > Chitinophagaceae > Ferruginibacter. The sequence goes on along the minus strand of JANLVW010000826.1, from coordinate 2,251 downwards.
GGTAATAATCAGGCTTTGCTCGTTGTAGATGACATTCAATTGCCTATTTCTTATTTTGAAAAAATAAATGGAAATGATGTTGAAAATGTAACTGTACTTAAGGGTGCTTCAGCATCTGCATTATATGGTTCAAGTGCTTCGAACGGTGTTATTATTGTAACTACCAAAAAAGGCACAAGAGGTAAACCACAGATTAAATTAAGCAGTACTGTAAGTTTTGAAAAAATTGCATATTTGTCAAAATTTCAAAATGAATTTGGTCAGTCAAGTGGAGAAGGCGGTATTTATTCTCCGGGTGGTGGTTCCTCTCCAGCATGTGCAGGGTGTGTATATATTCCGGGAAACCCATACGTTCAATACGTTCCATATGAAAACCAAAGCTATGGTCCACGTTTTAATGGCCAGAGAATTGCATTGGGAGCGCCTATCAGAATTTATAAACCCGATGGTTCGTATGTTATAGGCCAAGATTCTGCTACCTATGCGGCTTCGCCAAATGCTCGTGAGAATTTCTTTAATAAGGGTGTTACTACTCAGAACGATGTCTCTTATTCTGCAGGTGATGACAAAAGCAGATTTTACTTATCATTTCAAGATGTAAATACAAAAGGTACAGTACCAAGTGATGTTAGCAGACGTAACTCTATACATCTAAACGGTTCGAGAGAGTCGGGTATTTTTCGTGCTGATGTTAGTATAGGTTATACCTTAACTCATACAAATACTACTCCCGGTCAAAATGTACCTTTTGACTGGCAGGTAGGAGGAGCACAAGGGGGCTATGGATCTTCCGGTGGTTCTTATTATCAAGACAGACCTGTTTTTTACACAGTAATTAATACTGCGGCAAATCTTGATCTAAGACGTTTTAAAAACTGGAAAGTTGATCCATTTTCTAATCCGGATGGTTATTTCAATGCCTATTATGGAAATCCCTGTTGGGCAATTGACCAAACTCGTTTAGAAGAAAAAAGTAATGATATACTTGCAAGCTTGGCTTTTACGGTTACCCCAACAAGCTGGTTAAGCTTTAAATACAAAGCAGGTATCGCCAGAACAGATTATGTAAATAAATACACCCGTGTAGGCTATGATTTTGCTCCATGGGCCATAGCTGATACTTTAGGCGCAGGTAATACAGCATCCTCCGTTAAAATATTGGCGCCTCAGGTTGGAGACGGAAGAAGTTACAACCAAAGATTGACCAGTGATTTATATGCTACAATTAAAACAGATTTTGCGAAGAATTTTGACCTGAATTTAATTTTAGGAACTTCTTTAATTGTTAATAGATACCAATTATCCTCAACAAATGCAGTAGCCTTAGTGGTACCTAACTTTTATAATATTTCTAACCGAGTAGGTGAAGCTGTAATAGTGGACAGGTTTGAAGAAAGAAGAAACCTTGGTGTTTTCGGAGATTTAACTTTAGGATATAAAAAATTCCTTTACCTGCATTCTTCTTTGCGTAATGATATGACTTCACTTTTATCACCTGCAAATCGGTCATTCTTATATCCTGCTGCCGATCTGGCCTTTATATTTACAGATGCATTTGAAGGGTTAAAAAGAAACGATGTGTTTAGTTTTGGTAAAGTTAGAGCTGCTTATAGCAGAACAGCTCAAGTAAGTATAGGAGCATATTCTTTACAGAATACTTTTAACGCAGCTCAGTTCGGAAGCACTCCAGGTTTTACAGTAAATAGTGCATACGCTAATCCCAATATTAAGCCGGAAATAAGTAAAGATCGTGAGGTTGGTTTAGAATTGGGCTTCCTTAAAAACAGGATATATTTTACCGGCGCTTATTACAGCGTTTTAACAAATAATCAAACCATTCCGATAGCAATTACCCCTGCCACAGGTTTTACAAGTGCTTTTGTGAATTCCGGTTCAATGAGCAATAAAGGTTACGAGTTAGATCTAAAAGTAACAGCAATATCGCCACGCAACGAAAATGGGTTAAAATTAGACCTCGGTGCTAATTATTCTCATAATGACAATAAAGTTGTGTCATTAGGTTATGGATTGGATGAAGTATTTCTTGGAGGAAATTCTTATGCTTCTGTAGGAAGGCCTTATCCTTCTATTAAAGTTGATGACTGGAAAAGAGATCCTCAGGGCAGAATTATTGTTGACAAAAACTCAGGATATCCAACATTAGACCCCACTCAAAAATTTGTTGGAACTGCAAACCCTCCTGATAAGGTTGGTCTTACTACCTCAATAAAATATAAAGGCTTGACTCTTG
>JANLVW010000285.1:0-2152 GCA_031364205.1 Ferruginibacter sp. | reverse complement strand
ATCCTGACTAATTAAATTAGCAGCTATTGATCTGCCGTTTTGATTAAAAAACGCAACAACATTTCCACTAGCAAGCATCGTAGTGCTCACGGTAAGATTGTTATTGCGGAGAGAAATTTGATACATTTTTACATACCTTCTTAGTTGGTCATAATTATTCCATGAACCGTTATTGTAATTGTGAATGTTCAATTCCCAGGCGTTTGGTTGTCTTTGATAAAGTTCTTGATATGCGGAAAAAATCCAGGGATCACCTTTAAGTTGGGCACTTGCTTTAAGCGCAAACGTTAAAGCGGAAAAAACAATGACTGCTGTAATAAGAAAATTCTTTTTCATGTGTTTGTTTTTATAATTAAGGAAATAAAAAATGTTATTAGTCCCATTGAGTGGGCTGTTAATTCAATCACAAAAAAACATATTAGTTTGTCAACAAACTATAATTGTTCTGAATATCATTCAGGATGTTCTTAAATTTTTTTGGACTAGTAAAGTGGAAGAAGGAAAAACTACCTCAGTTTCAACTTATGGAGGAGTTGTTCACGATAACTTTTACCAACAGGAAGTGTAAGCCCATTTATAATAACGTTTTCTCCATTAACACGTTGTATGTGTTCCAAATTGATGGCGTAACAGCGATGGATGCGGAAAAAATAAGTATCATTAAAATATTCTAAGTATTCCTGCAGTGAAGTCCTTACTAAAAATGTTTGTTTTAAAGTATGCACTTTTACATAAACATGTTCACATTCAAGATACAGTATATCAGAAAATTTTACCTTAACAAAATGCAGTACTTCTTTAATGTAAATAGCACTATCGGGAGTAAGATTATTGGCGGTAACTGTAGATTTTGCAGACCTTATTGCAGAAGTGTTGAAAATGCATATTTCAATGGCTGTATATAAATCATCTTTGGTAAATGGCTTAATAAGATAAGCGGATGGATTTGCTTTTTTAGCCCGTTCAACGGTAACACTATCTGCATTAGCTGTAAGAAAAATAACAGGAATGTTGTAATTCTCTTTTACCTTAAGAGCAAGATCTATCCCATCCCTTTTTCCTTTTAGTTGTATATCCACCAGTAAAAGATCGGGCATTTCTTTTTCAATCATTACCATAGCTTCTGTATAAGATGCAGCAGGTTCTACTACGTTATATCCAAGTTTTAAAAGGATAACGGCTAAATGATCTGCTATGATCACTTCATCTTCTACAATCCCTATCTTCAATTTCTCCATTCCTGATTTCTTGTTTTAGAAGTTTTAAAATTAATTACGAAAATACTTCCTTGCCTATATTCATAAACAGCACTGCCCCCCAACTGTTTACTCAGCCTTTGAATGAGCCGCAGACCCAGCGATGCAGATTTTTGGATATCTATTTCATGATGAATACCTGAACCATTGTCACTATAGGTTAATAAAAAATCACCAGGACTTTGCTCTTGCATATCAAATTTAATTACACCTTGTTTGCCTACATTAAAAGCGTATTTGAAAGAATTGGTCAGCAATTCATTCATTATTAATCCTAGAGGTACCGCTGTATCTATATCCAGCAGTGTTTCCGGAATAGCAATATCAATTTGAATTTGGGTGTCCTGTTTTTTATAAACGCTACTTACCTGTTTTGATAGGACATGAAGAAACTCCCGCAATTCAATAGCATCAAGGTTTCCATGCTGGTATAACCGCTGGTGTATAAGGGCAATGGATGATATCCGGTTTTGGGCTACAGCTATAGCTGCGTTTGCAGCCTCATCGCTAATGCCATTAGATTGAAGTTCTAATAAGCTGCTGATTACAGAAAGGTTGTTTTTAACCCTATGATGTATTTCTTTTAATAATAATTCTTTTTCGTTTAATGATCTTTCTAACTCCCTCTGTTGACTTTGAATAAGCTTATTTTGTAAAAATAATTTAGTTCTTGCCCTTCGTTGCACTGCAAAGGCCCAAGCAGCAATTATTAATAACCCCGCAGTAGCTCCAATCAACCATTCTAATTGACAGCCCGTTTTTTTTGTTGTGAAACCTGCAACTCTTTTTGTTTGGTGTTCAATTTAGCTTCGTAAACACTAAGTTGATTTTGATTCAGGTATAAGAAAACTTCATTGAACCAGTCCACAGACTTTTTATACATTGCTGCTGCCATC
>JANLVW010000281.1:0-9444 GCA_031364205.1 Ferruginibacter sp. | reverse complement strand
TTTTCATTGGTGCCACTTTGTTTAAAACAAAACTCAGGTTGTAATTAAAATTAGCTTGGCTTAAAAGGACTCTAACTGATTCGGAATGTTTTTTAAAATGGTAGTTGTGCATCAGCCACCACTGTTGGCTGCCGTAATTCTTTATTTCATTAAAAACTGTTTCCAATTTCGTTTACCAATTTTTGTTCTATCATCTGTCAAATCAGTTATTTCAAGCATTGAAAATTTACCTTTACCTAATTTCTTAACAAAAATAAATGTAAGGTTTTCCAATGTCCATATAATATAAGTCAAATATGCACTTTCCAACTTCTTTCCATTCATGATTTTTTAATGAATAAACGATTATTGATTTGTAATGGCTCGCACAACTTGAATAGTATTGTCCAATTTCAGAAATCCCATCTTCGTCTGTGTCACCAACAGAAAATAAATTGTTTGGATGACAACAATACGAGTTTGTATTTAAACGTGGTAAGGTTGTGTCAAAAAATACATAAGAGTTTCCATCGTCACAATAATTAAAAGTTGGAACGACGAAAACAGTATCATTGTGTTTGTCATTATTTATATCTCCAATATTTTTAACTTCTTCGAATTCTGATTTTAAAAGTTTGTTTTAATAAGTGATAATTCCACAAGTGTCTCGCTGATATTTTCTCAGGTAACTTTGCATTAAAGATATCTTACCTTTTAGTAAGCTGTCTCCGATAAATTCTATGTTTTTATTAAGTGTCAAACGTAAACTGTCAAAATTTCTGGCGATTAATATTTTTGGATTTTCAATTTTTATGGTTTCAACTTTATGTTCTTTACAGTAAAATAAACAAACACCCAACGTTGTTAAGTGAAGTGTATCTCGAACTTTTGTCACTCTAAAGTATTTAATGTGTCCCTGTATTATGCCAGCCAACGTTAAGGCTTGGCGATGGGCTGGAATTTTATAATGTCAAGCCCGGAACCAAAGATGAAAATTTCTTAAAGATGAAGATAACAACTAAAACTAAATTTATAATGTCCTGCTGGAACTATTTCTGATATTGCTTTGTAGCCGATTGCTATTCCGTCAGCCTGCATATTACCAAACCTATTGTTGTGCGTTCGTACTTCTTCATTCATCTTTCAAGTTATATTCTTTTTGTAACGTATTAATAAGGTTTATTGCATGCTCATTCATTTCCTGTAATCGTACATTATAAAAATCAACAACGCCTGAATAAGCCACTATTATATTACCAAACTGAATCAATTTTTCTTTATCATTATTGATTAATCTTACAGACGAATCTTTATCTGTAAAAATTCTTAGGACTGGATTAGCTGCTCCAAAACTCCAAAAACGTTGAAAATTAAAAAGCTGATCTGCAATATCAACTGATTTGTTCTGATATAATTCATAATAAGCTTGTTGGTCAAATAGTTTCTTCGCCACATCATCATATAAAATAATACTGTCGGCAGCCCCTTTTTTTCTAATCAAACGCATGCCTCCCGCACTTTTAAGTTGTTGAATAGTTCGTTCAATAGGGTTTATAAAAGCAGGATGAGTTAACCCAAATCTATAAAGCCTGTACATTTTAGCATCCATATTTTTATGAGCATCATAATTTAAACAAAGTGCTGCAAGCGAGTCGAGATAAGTTACTCTGTGATTATTTAATTCAATAGCTTGCCGCATATTTGCTGTATCTGTTTTGGCATCTTCAATCATTGAAATGATATATTCTTTTTCTTTTGAATTATCAGTAATATTTTCCCTGATATTTTCTGCAAAAAAGCCAAGCATTACCGCAAAAAATATCATTAAGCCTTCAAGTAAATATTCTTTGAAGTTTTTCTTCTCTACTTGCGGATGATGATGTACTTCCATATTTTCAGTTGCTTTTTCAGTATTAGCTAAATCAGTTGTAGCATTGTTAATCTCCGAAGTCTTTTCAGCTTCTATCTCTGGGAGCGGCTCTGTCGGCTCTTCATCAGTCATGTCTGGCATTTATTTTAGTTTGGTAAACAGAAAAAAATTATCAATTCTTTGTTACAAATAGTTGTTTGTTCCTTTACCCGACAGATTATTTTATGCATAATTCTAGTCCGCCCAGCAACGACATTTTTTATTCATTCGGATATTCTTTATTTAAAAAACCAATCAGTCTTTCTGCTCTATGTTTTTGATTTATCATATAATATCTGCTAAAATCATTGATACCTAGAAGTCTAAAGAGGTGACCAAAAAAACGCTGCTGATCTTTTTTATCAGTTGAGATCGTCGGTAAGTTCTTGTTCTTCCATAGAATCTCATTTTCAATTCCTAGTAATCCAAAATCCGGTTGCTGCCTGTAACTACTATCTCTAAAGACCGATACATCTAATATATTATACGCTTCATTCCAATAGTCATTATAAGTCTTTAGATATAGTTCGTTATGTCTAACAATTTCTTTATTGTAATAATCATAGGATATTATTGAATCGGATACACTTTTTTTAATAAGTCGTAGGGCTCCTCCATTTTTTAGTTGGGTGATTGTTGCATCAGATGGAGTAAATATATAATAGCCGAGCCCTTTACCAAAATAGGTATATACTTTTTTTATGTTTTCTGAATTAACTAAGTCAGCATTTCTCATTATTAATAGACTATCACACATTGATTGTTTTATCAAGTTCCTTCTAATCTGTTTGTTTAATAATGTAGTATCAGTTGTAAGATCTTGAATGAGTTCCTTTATGTACTGGTGCTCATGATGTTTTTCCACCCTGCTTTCTCTGATATTCTCGGCAACAAAGCCAAGGAAAACAGCCAGGAAAAGCATTGTAAATTCAAGTATGTATTCAAACCATTTTTTGGTATGTGTTACATGGTGAGGATGTTTGTGTACTTCCATATTTTCAATTTCTGTTGTTGTGTTTAAAGTTTCCTTTTCATTTACAAGTGGTTTAGGCGTTTCTCCCGTTTGTATATTTTCATCGGGCAATTGTTCTTCGGGCGGTTGTCCTTGTTCACTCATTTTCTAAATTATATTCTTTGTTAAGTAATGCAATTAATCCGGTAGCTAGCGATAATTGTTTTTTAAGCAGCGGCATATATTGCGTGCTTCCTGTATTAAGTAGGTTAGAGCATATATCAATAAACTCTACAAGATCTCCATCATTATAAATCGCCTTTATGGGCAGATTATTTATTGATGTATCAGGTACATGTACGCCGGCATAACCAGAGTTTTTATAATAGGGAATATACCAATTAAATATTTTATATCCTATCTCTCTATGCTTTTGCCGAGTGTTTTCAAAACGGTCATGTATTTCTTTAAGCCTTATCTGGTTGTCCCAATAATCTAAAATAGAGTCGGTAACATTTACATGGTTTATCAACCGTATGGAGCCGGTACCTTTTAATTGTGATGCTGCACGATCGTTAAAAACAATATCAATGCTTAATCCGGAAAAAAGCGTCAGCTGCGCCAAATAAGAATCATTTTGTGTCTTCAGTTGGTTTTTTGCAAACAGAACAATTAAACTGTCGGTCCTAACAATATCGGTCTGCAAACGCCTAATACTGTAATATAATGCAGCCGTATCTTTTTTCAAATCATCCCTAAGTAAATGAATATATTGTTTCTCTTTTTCTCTGTCAGAAATATGCTCTCTTATATTCTCTGCAATAAAACCCATCGTTACTGCAAGGAATATCATTAAACCTTCCAATAAATATTCTTTTAAATTTTTCTTTTCTACCTGTGGGTGATGATGTACTTCCATAGTTTCAGTTTCTGGTTTGGGATTTGTAGTAACTGGTTGTCCAATTACTTCAATAGCACGCATTTCAGCCAAAGGGATAATTATTTCGGGCGGACTCTCGGGCTTATTGTCTTCGTATGCTTGCTGTATGTTTTCTTCGTTACTCATGTTCCAGGTGGTATTCTTTTTGCAAAAAAATAATCAGCCGTTTAGCCTGAATGGAAGCCTGTGTTGCACGTTGGTTCATCAATTTTAAAATTCCAAAATAATACTGTTCGTGCATAAGTATATCATTGATATCAGCTTTAGTTAAACCCGTTAATAATAAATTAGCTTGCATATTTTCTAAACTATCTTCTTTGACTATTTTATAAAAAATATTTGCACTAAATATTTTGCTATTAGAATTAATCACTTCACCGAGACGTTCTTTCTGAAGATCCGACCAATATTCAAATTTTTTCGTCCACAAATAATAAGCCCCAACACTATCGGCTATTGCTTGTTTATGAATCAATCTTAAACCACCACTACCTTTCATCTGTTCAAAGGTTTTAGAATCGGGTGAAATTAGGCTAGAACCCATAGTTAGCCGTCTAGCCATTATGTATACTTTACCTATATCGCCCTGTTCACTCGTTAGATTTTGAAATATAGTATCAATCATTTGGCTGTATCGATTATTGAAACGGATAGATGAATCATATAACGCTATGTCACTTTTCAGATCACCAGTTAATGACAGTACATAATCATGCAGTCTTTCTTTGTCAGTGATTTTCTCACGGATGTTTTCGGCAATAAATCCCATGGTTACTGCTAAAAATATCATTAAGCCTTCCAATAAATATTCCTTCCAAGGTTTTGGTTTATGGTGTAGGTCGGGGTGGTGATGGACTTCCATATTTTCAGATTCTTGTTTTGGGTTAATAGTCTCTGTGTCAGCAGTAGGAGTAATTTCGTTAAGAGGATTTTCCGATTGGGTATTTGTCGAATGATCAAGATGTTCTTCGTCTGTATTGTCTGCCATTTATTTTTAGTTGGTTAAGTTATTAGAGTGTTCTATTGCACACAACGAGAGTTTGTGAAAAAAGATCACTATCGCTAGCTAAATATAAACAATAAATAAATACGTAAAACTAGGCACGTTTGCAACACGAGAGCATCTGCCTATGGGTCTGAGGTCTTTAATGAATATGTTAGTCTATTTAGGTAAAAAACGCAGTGGTGTATATGAAAAAAAAGGAAAAAACAAAAAACTGGCAATAATAGCAGTTGCAAACAAACTTTTAAAACAGGTATTTAACGTTGTAAAAAAATGAGTGCTTGTTCGACAGAAATTATTATAAAAAATTAGCCTGATTTATTTGGTTTTCTGCACAGTTCGTGTTACCAGCATAGCCTTCATTTGGGTATTTGCTTTATGCCTTGTCTATTTTTACGGATGTCATAGTTAGTGAACCACCGACTGCTTTGTCATTAAACAAACTGACTTTTTCGTTTTCCTCCTTCAATGCCAAGGTGTAAAGCAAGGGAAGGTAATGGTCAGGTGAAGGAATTGCCAGATCAAAAGCCTTGCCTTGAGATTTATAGTTAATCAGGTTTTGATGATCCCCTTCCAAAATATATTTATTCATTTTTTCTTTTGCTTCCAATGCCCAATCGTATCCGTAATTATCGGTATTTAATTTCTCCCAGGCAACCATTCGAAGATTATGTACCATATTGCCACTGCCGATAATTAAAACCCCTTTTTTGCGGAGCGATGAAAGTTCTTTTGCCAAATCATAGTGATATTGTGGTGTTTGTGTATAATCCAAACTCATTTGTATTACAGGAACATCTGCATCTGGATACAGATGTTTGATAACACTCCATGCTCCATGATCAAGTCCCCATTTATCATCTAACCCGACATCGGTTTTTGTTACAAGCTTTTTGGTTTCTTTTGCTAATTCGGGATTTCCCGGAGCTGGATATTGCACATCTAACAATGCTTTCGGAAATCCACCAAAATCATGAATAGTTTGAGGTTTTTCCATAGCCGTTACAAATGTGCCTTTTGTTTCCCAATGTGCCGATATACAAAGGATGGCATTGGGTTTAACCATTGTATTCCCCAGTTCCTTGAACGATTTTACAAATTCATTTTCCTCAATGGCGTTCATCGGGCTGCCGTGCCCAAGAAACAGCACAGGCATTTGCGCTGTGCTGTTCATGGGGTTGGTTATCTTTTCAAGCTCTTTCAATTTCATTGTTGTTCCTGATGCCATACTTGTTACTGCTAAAGTTTGAATAAATGATTTTCTATTCGTCACATAATATTTATAATGCTTGTTTCACAAACTGAACTTCGGCACTTATTTTTACTTCTTCGCTTACCAATACTCCACCTGTTTCCAATGCTGCATTCCAATTCAATCCCCAATCTTTACGATTAATTTTTCCGGTAAGAGAAAAGCCTGCTTTTTCATTACCCCAGGGATCCTTGTTGATGCCGCCAAACTCTACATCAAATTTCACTTCTTTGCTGATGCCCTTAATGGTAAGGTTGCCAACAAGTTTGTAATTATCATCATCAACCTTTTTAAAAGATGTTCCTTCAAAGCTGAGTGTTGGATAGTTCTCTACTTCAAAGAAATCGGCACTTTTTAAATGATTATCACGGTTGTCGTCGTTGGTGAAGATGGATGTAGCATCAATGCTGGCATTGATTTTTGCTTTTGTAAAATCTTCGCCGTCGATTTCGGCTTCAAATTTTCTGAAAGTTCCTTTTACATTGGTGATCATCAGGTGCTTTACCTTAAAGTTTAATTCGCTATGCGTTGGGTCTGCTACCCATTTCGTTTTTGTAGCTGATAATATTGTTTCCATTTTAATTTATTTTAATAGTTTTTTAATTATTTAACCAACCCAAGTTGATTCATATAGGTCTTGTTGTCCCAGTATAAATATTCTTCGATCATTACCCCATCTTTCCAGACACCAATAGTAGCCATAGGTAATTTGAAAGCTTTGCCGGTGGGCTGTATAAAATTTCCGTTTCCTATAGGCATTGGTTTGGTAAAAGTGCCTTCCATAATACCGGTTACAGCAGTATAGTTTCCTGAACCAAAACGGATGGGATGTTCTTTAATTCTTGTATCAGGGGCATACACAAACATGGCTTTAAGGTCTTCGATATGTTTGTCAAGGCCAGTAGTGAAATGGCCGTCGGGCCAGTTTACTTTAATGTCTTTTGCATGACTTTCGTGGAATCTTGTCCATTCCTGATTGGTGAAAATGGTGAAATCCAGTGTATCGAATGTAATCAGGTTTTTTGAAATGGTTTCATTACCTGACGTCAGGGTTGCAATTTGATTTCTTAACGAATCAATTTCGGCCTGACTTGTTGAACCGGCTCTGCTGTTGCTTGAACAACTGCTGAAGACGATTATTGCTGCTGTAATAAATAATGCTGCAAGTGATTTGGTGTTTGTTACTTGTTTCATCTTATAATTTTTTTGTTTTATAGTTAATTACCATATTTACAATACAAAGGTGCATCCAATACATGGTGGTATGGTTACACTTTTGAGTAAACCTGTTGTACTTTTAGGAAAGAAGGGCTGACATCTGCTTGCGAAAGTCGGTGGGAGTTAGTCCGGTTTTTTTTGTAAATACACGGGTAAAATAAGATTTCTCGTTGTAGCCCAATTCATAGCCTATTTCAGAAATTGAGAGATCGCTATTGATGAGTAATTGACGGGCTTCAATCAGTTTTCTTGTTTCTACAATATCTGAAACACTTTTATCAAAAATAGACTGGCAAATCAGATTCAGATTCCGTACTGACATATTCAATTTGTCAGCATAAAACCCAACGCCTTCCGGTCGCTTGTAATTCTGCTCTAGTATTTTCAATAAATTATTGAACGATATTAATTGCGTATTAGATGAATCGCTTTCTTGCCTGAACCGTTGTTTACCTTCAGCCTCTAATTTGGATAATAATGCCAGCAGTAAATGTTTGATCATGGTAAAGTCGGGCTGTTGCAGTTTATACTCATTCAGCATCATTTCACAAATCGCATTCAACTGGCTTAAACAAGCATCTGATTCAAAAGGATAATTAATATTATCCAGGAAATTTGAATAAAAATGAAACCGGCTTTGAGGAATAAATTCATTTTTATACCTCAACGCCCAACCTTCTGTATTCGTGTCAGGTAGAAACTGATGAATTTTTCCTTCTGCAACATAAATTATCAGTGGCGCCGTAATGGTTTCCTTATTAAAATCTATAAAATGCTGTGGACTTCCCTTGGAAACTATAATTATTTCTTCATGGTCATGTCGGTGAGGCTTTGAAGGAGCATCCGCATACTGCCTGCTTAATTCAGGAGTTAATTTAAGTATGTCGAAGGAGTCTGTCATGCAGGATAAAGATACATCAATAAGAGTCCCTTGATATGTCTGTCGAATAAAAGTAATGTCGCCAATAGGCTTGCAGGTAACACAATATTATATTAAAATAATGTATTTTCATAATATTCAATCTGCTAGTAATCAACTTTTAAAGAATATATTTTCAATTGTTGTTTTATTATAACCTTCTTTTAAATCGATAGCGACAATATTATTTGCAAGTTATAAATAAGTATTTTATAAAATTATAGTTATGGAAGTTTTTGAGCTACGTTTATTGTAAAAAGAATGCAGTGGGCTCTCAATATTTATTAAAATTTTCTTTATACTTCAAAGAAACTATAAAAACTTAGTTACTTTGATATTCCTATTTTTTCAGCATCGATAAAAATTTATTATGGAATTTATTGGTTGTTCTGAAATGGTAATAGAAAGCTACTTTACTTTTCTGGATAATTTTTATTCTTGATTTATCCATTGTTTGCAATTATATTTTTTAGTGCAGTCTTATATGCAATTCGCCTTGCGGTCGAATTTATATTATGACAGTCAATACTGTGCCTGGTAATTTTTGTATAATAGTTATATCTATCCCCTTTAAAGAATCAAATTATTTAAGCGTCAATCTCTTTTCTTTTGTACACCCATTTCTTACCAATCTTAGTGGCTGGCATATTGCCACACAAAGTCCATCTTCTTAAAGTGAGTGGAGAGATATTAAGCAATAACGCTGCTTCATTTAATGTCAACAACATTTTAGAATTAAGGATTCTGATTTCTTCTTCCGTTACTAAACATTTAGGTCTCTTCTTAATGACTGTTTGCAAGTCAACTTCTGCAATCTTTTCGTTTCTTATTTTAAGTTTATACAAACGCTTTGCACAATTATCTGAACATGTTTTTGATGTAGTCTTCTTTGCAATAAACTGTTTACTGCACATCTCACATATTTTTACAACTCGGATATTACTGCTCATATATTTGTAAGGTTTAGATGATTCAGTGTATCGTTTCGAATCATACCGTATCATTGAGTATCATACCGTATCATTTCTCACGATTGATAACATAACCTTACTACAAATTTTTATTAGTAACCAAATTAACAACAAGAAAAAGCATACTAAGAGCAAGTAAAACAATAAGAAAAGCAAATGACCGAACAAAGAATTCGCAAGGAAGAGCAGCAAATTTGAGATTATTAGAATTTAAAGAAGGTTCATAAAGTTTGTTTTTATTGCACATAATGTCATCGACTTTGTGCAGCGGGAGAATCGTCCACCCACAAACGATGTCGAA
>JANLVW010000272.1:0-9142 GCA_031364205.1 Ferruginibacter sp. | reverse complement strand
AGGAACAAATATTTCAGGTAATCTTCAACAATATGAAATCCTTTTGCAGCAGCTAAATGAAAAAATATTATTAATTGTAAAAAGAAAAGATGTCCCTTATATTTTTTCATTGCAGCCTATCAGCATACGATAACAAATTTTATGTAATGCCTTCGTACATTTGTACATGATCAGGTTTGAAAAATTTACCCTGGAAAATGGGCTTAGAGTACTTGTACATGAAGATAATAGTACACCGATGGCAGTTGTAAATGTTTTATACGACGTAGGGGCAAAAGATGAAAATCCGGAGAAGACAGGTTTTGCACATTTGTTTGAGCACCTTATGTTTGGCGGGAGTATAAATATTCCGGTATATGATGAGCCTTTGCAGGTTGCAGGTGGCGAAAACAATGCTTATACAACTAACGACCTTACAAATTATTATTGCCAGTTGCCTTCCGAAAATATTGAAACTGCTTTCTGGCTCGAAAGCGACCGCATGCTTAGTCTTGCTTTTGGTAAAAAAAGCCTGGAGGTACAGCGGAAGGTAGTGTGCGAGGAGTTTAAAGAACATTACATAAACAAACCTTACGGCGATGTTTGGCATAAATTAAGAACATTGGTTTACACAACACATCCTTATAAATGGATGACGATTGGTGCATCTTTAAAGCATGTTGAAGATGCAACACTTGCAGATGTAAAAGCCTTTTTTAAAAAGCATTACAACCCATCAAACGCAATACTTACCGTAGCAGGAAATGTGAATGTTGCACAGGTAAAAGAACTGGCAGAAAAATGGTTTGGTACTATACCTGCCGGTGAAAAATATACTCGTAATTTACCTGTAGAGCCAAAACAAACCGCACCGAGAACTTTAGAAGTTAAAGCAGATGTGCCGCTTGATGCGCTGTATAAATGCTGGCATATTTATCCCCGTACAGATGACCGTTATTATACAGCGGATTTAATTACCGATATTTTAAGCGGTGGCGGTTCTTCACGGCTGTATCAAAGTTTGGTAAAAGAACAACAGCTTTTTAGTAACATAGAATGTTACCACATGGGCAGTACAGATGCAGGCTTGTTGGTAATTGAAGGCAAACTTGTAAAAGGTATAGATATAAAAAAAGCAGAGCAGGCTATTAACGAAGAAATAAAAAAAATACAGGCAAACGGTGTTACTGTTACCGAACTTGAAAAAGTAAAAAACAAAACAGAAAGCGCATTGGCATTTGAAGATATGAGCGTAATGAACAGAGCATCCAGTATTGCCATGTATGAGTTGCTCGGCGATGCAGATTTGATGAACAGCGAACTGGAAAAATACAGAGCTGTAACAGCAGAAAATATTCTTGCAGAAACGAGAATAATTTTTGATGAAAACAACTGCAGTACGATGTATTATATGAGCAATAATTAAAAGCAATGTACAGATTAACGGGCCAAGTACATTTAAACAAATCAGCAATTAAACATTTACATGCTCAACAGAACAATAGCACCAGCAATAATTGACGCTACAGATTTCAATTTAAAATTAAAACCCTACGAACTTTTTTATCTCGACAATACTGTTCCTGTTTATGCCATTAACGGCGGCGCACAGGATGTATTACAAATAGAAATGGTTTTTTATGCAGGTAATTTTTTTGAAAAAAACAACGGCGTTGCCGCAGTTACAAATTACCTTTTAAAGAATGGCACCACAACAAAAAATGCTTTTCAGTTAAATGAAGCGTTTGAATATTATGGCGCAAGCTGTAGCCGTGCATGCTACAACGAAACAGCAGTTTTATCTTTGCACACATTAAGCAAATATGCCGATAAACTTTTACCGGTAATGAATGATATGCTTACCAATGCTGTGTTTCCGCAGGAGGAGCTTGATATTTTTGTACAGAATTACAAACAACGCCTTTCGGTAAATTTATTAAAATGTGAGTTTATTGCGGGTAGAAAAATAGATCAGTTATTATACGGTGAGCAGCATCCTTATGCACGTTTTACAAACGTAGCTGACCTTGATGCACTGGATGTAGAAACGATAAAGTTGTTTTACAAAGAATATTATTTAAAAGGAAGCTGTGTCATTTTTGTTGCAGGGAAATTGCCGCAAAACATCGAACAATTACTCAACGAAAACTTTGGAATATTGCATTTGAAAAAACCTACATTCGAAGTAAATTATTTTATTACTTTACCGGCTACTGAAAAAAAATATAGAATTGAAAATGATGTCAATGCTGTGCAGGGAGCAATAAGGATAGCACAACCCTTCCCAAACAGGCACCACGAAGATTTTAAAAAAACCATTGTTTTAAACACGGTATATGGCGGTTATTTTGGGAGCAGATTAATGAGTAATATAAGAGAAGAGAAAGGCTATACGTACGGTATTTACAGCTACCTGCAAAACCATCTTCACGAAAGTGCATGGGTAATTAGTACGGAGGCAGGGAAAGATGTGTGTGATGCCACAATAGAAGAAATTTACAAAGAAATGAAAGGGATGAGGGAGGAAATGATTGATGACGAAGAACTTTCGCTGGTGCGCAATTACATGATTGGTGTTATTCTTGGCGATTTGGATGGGCCTTTTCACATCATCGCAAAATGGAAAAATATTATTTTAAACAACCTGGATGAAAAATATTTTTATGATTCGGTAGATGCTATAAAAAATACCGGTGCAGAAGAACTGCAGGCGCTTGCTCAAAAATATTTACAACCCGAAAGATTTTTTGAACTAATTGTTTATTAGATTTGGGAAACAATAAACAATAAAAATTTTAGTAATTGCAATTAACTAAATAGCGTCTATATGAACTTTATTTTACGACTTTTAATATCCGGTATCGTAGCTTACGTCTTATCTAAAGTTCTGTCTGGGGTTCACATATCAAATATTACAACAGCAATAATATTTGCTTTGGTACTGGCTTGTTTAAATGCCATTGTAAAACCTATTTTGGTTTTGCTGACTCTCCCAATAACAGTCATTACACTGGGGCTTTTTCTTTTTGTAATTAATGCGCTTATTATTTTACTTGCAGCTAAACTAATGAATGGGATTAGAATTGATGGCTTTTGGTGGGCTTTGATTTTCAGTATTATTCTTTCTGTTTTTTCGTCGGCAATTAATGCAGTTTTTGCTGATAAAAGATAACCCCAAAAAAGTTCGAAAAAGTTGTAATGTTAACTAATACGCACAATAGAAACGGCTACCACGCTGAAGTTTTGTGCGAGATTTTGTAGAGGACCTGCCTGCCGGCAGTGTGATAATGCGGGACAAATGTTGCTAGAACAATCAATGCCGGCGTCCAAATATTTTTATAAATATCACATGGTTTTGTACGGTTTTAAATATTGCAAGATGCTATCTTCGTAGCATGAATTTTTCTGATAAAGGATTAACTACCGAAAAACTTATTGACCTCTATAAATCTATTTTGCTACCACGCATGATAGAAGAAAAAATGCTGTTGTTATTGCGGCAGGGTAAAATTTCAAAATGGTTTAGTGGCATTGGTCAGGAAGCTATTTCTGTAGGTGCAACCGCCGCCATGAACCCCGATGAATGGATATTGCCACTGCACAGAAACCTCGGTGTTTTTACAGGTCGCAATATGCCACTAAGTAAATTATATATGCAATGGCAGGGCAATAAAGAAGGCTACAGCAAAGGTCGTGAAAGGAGTTTTCATTTTGGCAGCAAAGAACATTTTGTATGTGGAATGATATCTCACCTTGGTCCACAATTGGCTATTGCTGATGGAGTGGGATTGGCATACAAATTAAAGAGCCAACATAAAGCATCACTAGCATTTAGTGGCGATGGTGGCACAAGCGAAGGTGATTTTCATGAGGCATTAAACACCGCTGCGGTGTGGGATTTACCTGTAATTTTTATTATTGAAAATAATGGCTACGGCCTAAGCACGCCTGTAAATGAACAATACCGCTGCGAAAATTTAGTTGATAAAGCCAAGGGCTATGGCATGGAGGGTATTCGTATTGATGGTAACAATTTGCTTGAAGTGTATGATACCATAAAAGGGGTAAGAGATTATTGTATAAAGAACCAAAAGCCCTACCTGGTAGAGTGTATGACGTTTCGCATGCGTGGGCACGAAGAAGCCAGTGGTGTAAAATATGTGCCGCCTGAAATGTTTACAGAATGGGAAAAGAAAGATCCTGTAAAAAATTATGAAGCATGGTTGTTACAACAAAATATATTGACGCAGAAAGAGATTGATACATTAAAAGCAAATACAAAAATTTATATAGATACTGAATTGGCCGAGGCTAACAAGGCTGATAAAATGGTAGTAAATACAGCGGAGGAAGTTGCTGATGTTTACATGTTGCCGGTTGCGGAGTTACGGGCTCTTGATAACTCCGGGCTTCAAACAAATATGCATCCCGAAACTTTAAAACCTGCAACCGAAAAAAAATTCATCAATGCTATTAGTGACGGGCTTAAGCAAAGCATGAAGCAGCATGATAATTTAATTTTAATGGGGCAGGATATTGCTGAATACGGAGGTGCCTTTAAAGTTACGGAGGGTTTTGTAAATGAGTTTGGTAAAGATCGTGTACGCAATACTCCTTTATGTGAAAGCGCCATTGTAGGAGCAGCTTTGGGTTTAAGTTTAGAGGGCTATAAAGCGGTTATGGAAATGCAGTTTGCAGATTTTGCAACTGTAGGTTTTAACCAGATAATAAATAACCTTGCAAAAATACATTACCGCTGGGGACAAAATGCTGATGTGGTAATCCGCATGCCAACAGGCGGCGGCGTAGGCGCAGGGCCTTTTCACAGCCAGAGCAACGAAGCCTGGTTTGCACATACACCCGGTTTAAAAGTTGTTTACCCAAGCACGCCTGAAGACGCAAAGGGCTTAATTATTGCGGCCATTAATGACCCTAACCCAGTTATGTATTTTGAGCATAAGGCTTTGTACAGAAGTATCTCAGGCAGCGTGCCCGATGAATATTATGAAGTAGAAATTGGTAAAGCAAGGCAGGTTCAGCATGGTGATGACGTAACTATAATTACGTACGGTGCTGGTGTACATTGGGCTATTGAGTATGCAGAAAAGAATAAAGAGATAAGTATTGAAATATTAGATTTGCGCACTTTGCTGCCATTAGATTATAAGGCAATAAAAGAAGCTACAGAAAAAACCGGTAAGGTTTTAATTTTACATGAAGACTGTTTAACGGGAGGCATTGGTGGTGAAGTAGCTGCTTGGATTGGTGAAAATTGTTTTAATAAACTCGATGCACCGGTAATGCGTTGTGCAAGCCTGGATACACCCATTCCATTTAACCTTGACCTTGAAAAAAACTTTATGGCTTACAGTCGTTTAGGTAAAACTTTAGAGCTTTTGATTAATTATTGAGTGTTGCCCTCTTCTTTTTTTGCCTCTCCGGTACCAATAGTTTTTTTAAAATGATAAGATGCATTTAATACATACTGATTAAAATCTAACTCACTGGTAGTACTTGTAAATTCATAAGTGGGGCGATACCAAATTAAAAAACTATCCAATGCGGGGCTTTGTAATTGTGTTATGCGCTTTACAAAAATCTTATTAAATCGATGGGTTACATATTTCTCTTTCTCATCAGCTTCAAGCCTTTGCTGAAATGCTTTTAATCTTTTATTTCTTTTAAAACGAAAGACATTTATAAGTTCATTCGCATCAAGCCCTACTCCGCCACCGGGACTAACAGAAGTTTGAATACCTTGTTTTTTGTAGGAAAAGATTTCTGCGTAATTTTCTCTGTTTGAAGCAGAATCCTGTTTGTAATTTTTTGAATAAACAACAACTTCTTTTAATAAACTGTACCTGCTTTTTACAGGAATGTGAAGCGAAATATCAAACTGAGCAGTGTTTGACATTTTACTTACAGCAAATTTTTGCGTGGGTTTGTTATTGTAAATAAAATACAAAGAGTCTTCGTTAGCAGCCTGAATGCTGTATTTCCCTAAAGAATCTGTTACAGTTATTTTTCCTCCGGTACTCATTACGCCAACAGCTTCTACAAAATTAATTTTAGTGTTATCCATTACTGTACCGCTCACCATAATCTGTGCGGTTAAGGTAAAACAGCAAAAAAATAAAAATATAAAAGTAGAAATAATACGCAAGCCAGTATTTTTTTGATGGGTAATATTACACCACAAAAATATATAAGAATAAAACCGTTGTTTTATTTAACAGGAATTTGAGAAAGTATTGTGTGAGCTAAAATTTCTGTATAAAATTTATGTTCCAGTCCGAGTATTTTTTTAGAAAGATCTTTGGCAGTATCAGTTTTTTCAACAGCACATTTTACCTGAAAAATGATTTGTCCATGATCATACACATCATCTACATAATGTACAGTAATTCCACTTTGTGTTTCCCCTGCACTAATTACAGCCTTATGTACAAATTGGCCATACATGCCTGCACCACCATAAGCCGGTAATAATGCGGGATGAATGTTTATAATTTTTTTTGGATAAGCATTTGTAATTTCTTTTGGAAGTTTTTTTAAATAACCGGCAAGTACAATAAATTCTATTTTATACTTTTCAAGTAACTTAAAATAAGCTTCGGTTTGCTGCGCGTCAGTTTTATTTTTTAATAAAATAATTTCCCAGGGAATATTATGATCTGCAGCAATATTTAATACGCTGGCTTTTTCGTTATTGGAAATTACTACCGCTAATGATGCGGTTTCTTTTTTTATAAAAGATCCAAGCGTTTTCATAATAACAGCAGCATTACTTCCTTCTCCACTGGCAAATATGGCAATATTCATTTACAAAGTTTTGGGATTTTTATTATCATATTTTCTTTTTGCCCCTAATTTTTTCATAGATAGTGTAAAGATATCTCTCTTAAAAAAAAGAATTGTACTAAAGGAATACTTGTAAGTAAGGCTGCAATTGACCATAAGATGCTTATGGTTACAACATAAACCAAAATCCATAAAAATCCTTTGTCAATACTTATTAACCCTAATAATTTTTGCCGCCATATCCACACAAACTTCCACCAATTGCAAAGGTTAAGATAATGAGTAGTAATCTCACTCCACTCACCTTCCATTTTGTTTGCAAATACTAAAACATTCAACAAAAATGGATTAAAAATACGATACTCAAAAGTTACTTTTTTTGGTTAAAAAAAAATTACAAAATTCAATTACAAAGTGGTGACAATCATAATTGAAAACCTATTTCTAGATTGGGTATTTAGTGTAAAACGGGCTAAAAAAAAATTAAAAATGTTGATAGTTTGTCAGTATCCTGTCTTATTTTTGCGGATGGAAGAGCCATTTTCTGTAAAAAAACCCGGCTTAATTGTATGATTCGTTACAAAAAATTCATTTCTCGATTTATCGCAAGTCTCATTCTCATTGGATTTATATCAAATAATACTGTTTTTGCACAAGGTGAAGCTTTATTTAAAGCCCAGTGTGCAAACTGTCATAAACCCAATCAAGATTATACAGGTCCGGCTTTGGCAGGGGCCAGAAACAGGGAACCTTCAAAAGATTGGGTTTACAAATGGGTAGCAAACCCTTCAGGAATGATTGCTTCAGACCCATATGCAAAAGGATTGTTTGAAAAATGGAAACCGACTGTAATGACGGCTTTCCCTGCATTAAAAAAAGCAGAAATAGATGCAATATTAGATTATGTAAATGCATACAAAGAACCGGTAGCCCCTTCAGGAACTGCTGCTGGTGCCACCTCTGAAAGTAGTGATAACAACTCTCTCCTTTTTGGGATATTAACTTTAATACTTGCAGTTGTAGCTTTTATATTATTACAGGTAAACAGCAATCTTCGAAAATTATCCGATGATAAGGAAGGTGTATTGCGTGGAGAACCAGTGCCTTTTTACCGTAATAAAACTTACTTAATGGCTGCTGTATTACTTCTATTTGGTCTTGGAGGTTATACTACAATAAACGGTGCAATGGGTTTAGGACGTATGAAAAATTACCAGCCTGAACAACCTATTTATTATTCACACAAAGTACATGCAGGTACTAACCAAATATCCTGTTTGTATTGCCACGGTGGCACGCAGGACAGTAAGAGCGGAAGTATACCATCTGTAAATGTTTGTATGAACTGCCATATGGCAATTAAAGAATACAAAGGGGATGCTATAACAAGAGAAGATGGCACATCAGTAAACGGAACCGCAGAAATACAAAAATTATACTCATATGCAGGATGGAATCCTGAAAAGAAGGAATACAATCCTGATAATAACAAAGACGGTATTCCTGACGGAGCACATCCTATAGAATGGATAAAAATACATAACCTCCCTGATCATGTTTATTTTAACCACAGCCAGCATGTAAAAGTTGGAAAACAAAATTGCCAGACCTGTCACGGTAATATTCAGGAGATGCCTGAAGTATACCAGTATTCTGACTTAAGTATGGGTTGGTGTATAAACTGCCACAGAGAATCTAAAGTAGATTTTTATAATAAGGCTGACAGTACAGGAAATAAATTTTACAGCATTTACGAAAAATTTCACGAGCAAATGAAAGATTCTGTTGTAGATAAATCTGGTAGAAAAATATTAAATCCACATAGAATGGATAGTGTAACAGTAGAAAAAATTGGTGGAACCGAATGCCAGAAATGTCACTATTAATACCAATTTAATTTTAAGTTGAGCAGTAGTTGATAAATTTTAAATTTCGAATTTAAAGAATTAGCACATTAGCAGATTAGCACATTTGTTTTGAGCACATTTCAAAAAGAGTATGAGTAACAATAAAAAGTACTGGCAAAATTTTGGAGATTTAACGCAATCAGATAGGTTTAAAAAGTCTACGGAAAAAGAGTTTCAGGAAGAATTGCTTCCACTGGAGGATTTAGATAGTAAAGGTTTACTGGATATTAAGGCACCAAGAAGAGATTTTTTAAAATATTTAGGCTTTAGTACTGCTGCAGCAGCAATTGCTGCAAGTTGTGAAATGCCTGTACGCAAAGCCGTACCTTATTTACAAAGGCCTGATAATGTAGTTATGGGTGTTCCCAATTATTATGCATCTACTTATGTAAATGCGGGCGATGCAATAAGCGTCGTTGTAAAACAGAGAGATGGCCGTCCTATTAAAATAGAAG
>JANLVW010000824.1:0-3569 GCA_031364205.1 Ferruginibacter sp. | reverse complement strand
CGCCTACGCTCAAAAATTTTGGATTGGAAAGTGCAACCAATGATCTTTTTCAAAAAATAAATGGTAGTGGCGTAATAAAGGCGTCTGCACGTTTTCACGATTACAGGGAAAGGTTATCCAGTGAAAGAGAAATGCTTGTATTTAGAGTTGTACAGGAAATGATAAATAACATTATCAAACATAGCAATGCAGGATTTATACATCTTACACAAAATGTGAGTGACAATAACTTATATATTCGCATACACCACGATGGCAAAGGGATTATACAAACCGAATATGAAAAATTGAACTATATGGGTACCGGGCTTGGATTAAAAAATATTGCCAGCCGGATTAAAGTTTTAAACAGTAAAATTATGTTTGAAATAGATTCAAGCAATACATATTATAAAATTACTTTAGAAATTCCTAAGAATGGTAATTTGTAACGATGATATTGTTAAATTAAATACTAACTTAGAATTATAATTTTTTTTAACTTTCTATGCTTCCCGAAATAAAAATAGGAATTGCAGACGATCATAAAATCTTTAGAAAAGGGGTAATTCTTTCTATGCGACAATATACAAACCTGCGGTTTGTATTAGAGGCAGAAAATGGAGAAGAGCTGTTGACATTAATACCAGACAACATGCCCGAAATTATTTTATGCGATTTAAAAATGCCAATAAAGGATGGTATAGATGCTACAAAAGCTATTACTAAAATGTTTCCTACAATACGGGTTATTATTCTTACCATGTATGAAGATGATCGGTTTGTAGGTCACTTAATGGATTGCGGAGCAGCAGGATACTTACTCAAAAATACGGAGCCTGCAGAAGTTTATAAAGCAATTAATGATGTAAAGCGTACCGGATTTTACCTCAGCCCTTTTGTAAACAGAATTCTTATAAAAAAGAATTACAGCAAGCAAAAATTCAATCCATCGCTGGCATCCGATGCTGTACTCAGTGATCGGGAAAAAGAAGTTTTGATGCTGGTAGCAATGGAATTTACCGCCACAGAAATTGCCTCTAAAATATTTATTAGTGCTCGTACAGTTGAAGCTATCAAAGACAGACTAATGGAAAGGTTTGGAGTAAAAAATTCAGTAGGTCTTATTTTTTATGCAATGAAAAACAGGCTGCTGGATTAGATCTGTTGATGAGTAGCAAGGAGTGTAACTTTTCGCAAATTGAAAATGTTTTAGTGAGTTGTATTTTAATAAATATACTTATTAATTGGTGCTAGCAAATTCATGCATATTTTTTAAAACAACCCAAATAATTGTGCATCAATCCCTGAAATTATTTCACCCAAATGATCTTCATTTTCAGCAAATTTATTTTTATCAACATCGATAATTAAAAGTTTTCCTTCAGCGTAACTGTCTATCCAACTGTTGTAATAATCATTTAGCTTTTTTAAATAATCAAGTCTTATATTTTCTTCATACTCCCTACCTCTTTTTTGTATTTGCGAAACAAGCGTGGGTACCGAAGCTTTTAAATAAATGATAAGATCGGGTGGCTGAACCATGCTTTTTAAAGTTTCAAAAAAACCGTAATAGTTTTCAAAATCCCGTTTTCCCATAAGTCCCATGTCGTGCAGGTTAGGGGCAAATATATTGGCATCTTCGTAAATCGTTCTGTCCTGTATTACAGTTTCAGTTCCTCTTTGTATTTCCAGCAATTGATTTAACCGGCTGTTTAAAAAATAAATCTGCAGATTAAAACTCCACCTCGGCATGTCATCATAAAAATCATTTAGATAGGGGTTATGGTCTACATCTTCAAACTGAGGAATCCATTTGTAATGTTTGCTAAGCATTTCTGTGAGCGTAGTTTTTCCTGCACCAATATTGCCTGCAATAGCAATGTGTTTTGGTTTTTTTAGTTTGGCCATATCCGGTTAAAATTATAAAAGTAAAAACGAAATTAAGTGTAATTAGTTCAAAGAAAATATTTTTTTAAATGTAAAATTTGCTGATGCATTTTCATAAAAAATAAGGTTTCAAAATAATACCAGTAAACTATTTAATTACGCCAAATTGCTTCCTAAACAAAAAAAAGCAACCCATTGCAGGGTTGCTTTTTTACAATGCATTCATTATACTATTTTAAATTTAACTGAACCGCACCATTTTCTTTGAGATCGCTGCGAACAGTTGCTCTGTACTCTTTTCCGCCACTTCTTATCAACATTAAAGCAGTATTTGGTGGAGTTGTACCAAGGTTTTCTGCAAACATGATAATGCTGTTTGCACCCTTTACCGCTTTTAATTTGTATGAGACTATTTTTTCGGTTAGTGTAATTTTATTAGCAACTTGATTGCCATTAAAAAACAGGCTTATCTGGTCTCCATCTACTTCAGCATTATCAACAATATCTATGGTAATATCTGCATCTGTAATATCAAAAGTTTCAATAATTTTTGATGTTCTGCCATTTATAATTTGTGGTGCTTTTTCTGCTGCTTTTTCAGGTAATTGTACTGCAGTAATCATATTTGCCGGGTTTAAATAAACTTTTGCTGCTTTTTGTATGTCAGCCACCGTTATGGCATTTACATACTTTTCGTAGTTTATAAACCGGTCTATATTTTTACTTTCCACTTTTGCATCCAGTAAACTATTCATCCAGCTATCATTGTCTTTTATTGTTTCTCTGTATTTTTCAAGCCATTGTTTTTTTACTTTTTCTAACGTGGATGGCAACGGACCGTTTTTCTGTATTTTTTCTATTTCAGCTTTTAAACTTGTAAGTACGGTTTGCACTTTATCTGGTCCTGTAGGTAATTGAGCCATCATGGTATAACTTGGGTAAGGATTTTTTTGTAAACCACCATATACTCCACCACCATAAATAGCCTGAGCCTTTTCTCTAATTTCTTCAATTATTTTTATGTTTAAAGCTTCCGTCATTGCTTCGGCCTTAAGTACTGCATCTTCTGAATAAGGCATATCTCCATTGTAGATCTGCATTACCAAACTTTTTTGCTCCTTTCCTTTTTTAATTTCTAACAGTTTATTGCCTTTTACAGTACGAACCTTATTATCTACAAAGTAAGTTTTTTTACCATTTGCAGGTAAGCTTGCTATGTATTTTTCAATTAGGGGCAAAATTATTTCTTCTTTAAAACTTCCCACTATTACAAACTGCATTCCTGTAACATCACCAGATCTTTCTTTGTAAATAGCCATTGCACGTTCAAGGTTTATTTTATCAAAATATTCGCTGTGTGGCACTGCTACGGGTGCCATAGGATTGTTGCTATACATAAATTTATACATCGTATCTATAAATGCAGCCTGTGGGTTGCTCATAATACCAGCAACCTGCGATTTATTTTTGCTAACAAACGAACTAAAAAGAGCAGTATCTTTTCGCTGATCTGTTACTTTTAAATAAAGCATTTGAAACATAGTTTCTAAATCTTTTATTGTAGCATTACCATTTATTAAATCTTTTGTTTCAGAAAACGAAACGCCTGCAGATGCTTTTTTACCGCTCATTGCTTTAGTAAGATCTTGCGGTGCAAAACTACCAAAGCCCATAGCAGACTGTACTTGACTTGCGTATTG
>JANLVW010000817.1:0-7643 GCA_031364205.1 Ferruginibacter sp. | reverse complement strand
ACGAACGTAGCCATATGGCCCGTGAAATACATGATGAACTGGGGCAACAGTTAACCGGGTTAAAAATGGATATTTCATGGTTGAACAGAAAAATAAATTCCAAAGATGAAGCTGTGAAAGAGAAAATGAAAGATGCAATTTCGTTAATTGATAAAACAGTTATTACGGTAAGACGTATTGCTACTGAATTAAGACCAAGTATTTTAGATGACCTTGGTTTAATTGCTGCTATGGAATGGCAAAGTGAGGAGTTTGAAAAAAGATCGGAAATAAAATCAATATTTAGCTCTAATGTTAGTCAGTTAACGATAAATACAGATGTTGCAACTGCTGTATTCCGTATTTTTCAGGAAAGTTTAACCAATGTATTGAGACATTCACAAGCTACAGAAGTGATATCATTTTTTAGGCTGGAAAATAATATTATTACTTTGTTTATTGAAGACAACGGTATAGGATTTAAAGAAAATGATATTAAAAATAAAAAGACACTGGGCCTGCTTGGTATGAAGGAAAGAATACAATTAATTAACGGCAAATATGAAATAAACGGCAACTCCGGCAAAGGAACTTCTGTTATAATTACTGTACCTTTAAAATAGCATTAAAGTTATTATTTATGATCAGAATTTTAGTTGCAGACGATCACACCGTAGTAAGAAGAGGTTTACGGCAAATTTTATTGGAAGGTTTTCCGGGGGCATTGGTAGAGGAAGTGGGAGATGCAGAAGACCTAATAAAAAACGTAGTAAAATCATCGTGGGATGTTGTTATAAGCGATTTGAGTATGCCTGGCAGAAGCGGCTTAGATGCTCTGCAGCAAATAAAGCATTTACATCCAAATTTACCTGTGCTAATTTTAAGTATACACCCTGAAGAGCAGTATGCGCTCAGGGTTTTAAAATCCGGCGCATCAGGTTATTTGAGTAAGGATATGGCACCGGATGAACTGGTAAATGCAGTGAAAAAAGTCATGCTCGGTAAAAAATATATAACAGCAGCTGTGGCTGAAAAACTTGCTGCAACGCTGGATCAGGATCACAACAAACCCCTGCATGAATATTTATCTGACAGAGAATTTAATGTTTTAAAAATGCTTGCTGCAGGCAGATCTGTCTCTGAAATTGCAGAATCTCTTTTTTTAAGTGTGACCACAGTAAGTACGTATAGGTCTCGTATTATGGCAAAAATGAATTTAAAAAATAATGCTGAACTTACGCTGTATTCAATGGAGCATAAGTTGTTGTAAACACCAATATATTTACTTGTAAATCCTTTCTAGTGCGGGCTTATATTTTTCCATAATAACTTTTCTTTTCAATTTTAAAGTTGGGGTAAGTTCACCACTTTCAATCGTCCATTCGTTGGGCAATAATTCAAACTTTTTTACCTGCTCCACATGATTAAAAAATTTATTAAAAGATTCTATTAATTCTTTATAAAGCCCACGAACTTTAGGATTGTTTACAGCATCTTCAGCTGTAGTAAAAGGTATATCCTGCGTGCGCATCCATTCCTTTAAGCTTGGCATTGATGGGACAATAAGTGCACCCACAAATTTTTCCTCTGCGCCAATAATTATTATCTGTTCAACAAAGGGAGACTCCTTCATTTTGTTTTCTATTGGCTGTGGAGCTACATATTTGCCGCCGCTTGTCTTAAAAAGTTCTTTTTTTCTATCCGTTATCTTTAAAAATTTACCTTCAAAAACACCAATATCCCCTGTAAGCAGCCAACCGTCTTTTATAGTTTCGGCAGTCAGTTCCTGCCGTTTGTAATATCCCATCATTACACTCGGCCCCTTTACACATATTTCACCATCTTCCAATAATTTTACTTCCTGTCCTTCCATTACCGGGCCCACGGTACCAAATTTCATTCCGCCTTTTTCACGTCTGTTCACACTTATTACGGGGCTGTTTTCTGTAGGGCCATATCCTTCAAAAATTGGAATTTGTGCGGCATTAAATATTCGTAAAAGCCTAACCTGGCAAGCTGCACCACCTGTAATAATATAAGAGATATTATTGCCAAGCGCTTCTCTCCATTTATTAAATATAAGTTTATTGGCAAGGGCAAGTTGTACATTATAACTTAATCCACCGCTGTTTAAATTATCATATTTGTTGGCAAGATTTACTGCCCAAAAGAAAAGCTGTTTTTTTACTCCGGTCAATTCTGCCCCCTTTGCCATTATTTTTTCGTAAACTTTTTCCAGTAACCTGGGCACTGTACAAAATACTGTGGGCATTACTTCTTTCAAATTTTCACCAATACTTTCCATACTTTCTGCAAAGTAGATTGAGTGTCCGCTACTCATAAAAATATATGAAGCAAGTCTTTCAAAAATATGATTGAGCGGTAAAAAACTGAGGGTTCTTCCCTGAGGATTGTCACTGAATGGAAAACTTATTTTACCGTTTTCAACATTGCTTACAATGTTTCTGTGGCTTAACATTACACCTTTTGGAAAACCTGTAGTACCCGATGTATAAATAATGGTTGCACAATGATGTGCTTTGATAGAAGCCTTAATAAGTTCTAAATTTTGGAGGTTATCATCTGTAATATTTATGAGTAAATCTTTCCAGAACTTTACACCGTCTGCTACATCAAAATCATAAACATCCAACAAAGAAGGAACTTTAAATTTTATATCGTTCACCTTTTGCAAAATATCATTACCGCTTACGAAAGCTATCTTAATTTCTGCGTCATTAAAAATAAATTCCAGTTCATTTACATTTGTGGTGGGGTAAATGGGGCAGAGTATTGCACCTATTTGCTGGCAGGCCATATCTAGCATTAGCCATTCAGGTCTGTTGCGGGAAATGAGTGCAACCTTATCCTGTTTCTCCACCGTCATATCGTTTCCCCCTACACCATTCTTTACTAATCCTGCACTAAGTCTGTTTACTATCGCAATTGTTTCAGCGGTACTTATTGGCTCCCATGCATTATTTATTTTAGCAGCAAACATATCAGTTTTAGGAAAATGCTCCAGCTGATAATACATAAAATCAAATATTCTGGAATGTTCGTTCATTGATGGAAATTTTTTGACAGGCAGTTTGTATAGAATCCTCTTTTGAAAAAAATTATTTGCTGTAATTATTAAAACAATCGCAATAAGTATTTGGAAAGTAAGTTATAAAAAAAAAACCATCCTTAATAGATGGCTTGTCAAAAAATAAAACTTGATTTATTTTAAAGCTGCATTTAAATTTAATTTTAATTCTACTGCTTTAGCAATAAACCAATTCTGCGGGTTATCGGGACCTTTATAGTTCATACCCCATAACGTTCTGTCAATGCTAAATATTGCACTTGCAGACAGTGTTTTTGCATCTATAGTAACTCTTGCTGGTATAGCAACATTTTTAGTGCTGTCTTTTAAGGTAAGGTTGCCTTTTATAATATGTGTAACCTCTTTTTTAGTTGTATCAGTATTAGGCTCCACTGAAGTTATTTCAAATTTGGCAGTTGGAAAATTTGCTGCGTCAAAAAAATCCGGGCTTTTTAAATGACCTTCCAGTTTAGTTTTTGATCCGGCATCAGCCGCAAGATCTTCATTGTTTAAAGAATTAATATTAATTGTGAATGTGCCGCCTTTTAAAGCACCATCCTTTACAATAAACGTACCCGCTGAAATGTTAAAGGTACCTGTGTGCTTTCCTGTAGGTTTGCTTCCTATCCAGGTGATTGTTGAAGTTGTATCTACTGCATACGCAGTACCATCAGCAATTGCCGCAGTTTGTTTTTCTGTGGTTTTAACTTTGTCTGCAGGATTGTCTTTACAACCAGCAAAGCAAACTGTAAAAACAAGCAGAATTAAAAAATTTTTCATACTGGAATTTTTATTTAATACAAACATAAATGTTTAATGTTTAGACATCAAATAATATTTTAGTGGTAATACTGATCTGCGGGAACTTTAAACATTCTGGATTTTTGTAGCGCTAAAAATGATTTATATTCGGCAGGGTGTGTTTTAACCCAATTTTCGTATGCACTTAAATTTTCAGTAGCACCAAATAGCCATTGGTTATACGCTTCAAAAAGTCCTTCTTTTAGCAGTTCCTGGTGGTATGAAAATAATTTGAACGCAGGCTTGTTTTTTCCGGAAAACCAATCAATTACAAACCTTGTTCTTATCATAGAAAGTATTTCAGCATTTATGCCGGCAGCGGTAACTGAGCTCTGTTTGTTCATTACTTCCAGATAATCTTTTACAAACCCTGTCCTGTCTTTATCTGTTCTTTTGATATCGGGTTCAGTAAATAATTTTTTATAGGAGTCTAAAATAAGTTGTTTTATCTCGGGTGTTTTCATGCCTGTAGGATCCATGTTTGCATACATTTCTCCGTATATAATTGCCCATACTCTATCAGCAGAAAAAAAATAATACCTGGCAGCATTATAATAATTTTTGTTGTAAGATGGGTCTGTCTCAATTCCTTTCTCCCAATTTTTTATCGCATCCAGTTTACTGTCAACAAAAATAATTTCCCCAAGTTCGCTGTACAACGGCCCACTTGCCGGAAATTTCTTTAACCCTTTTCTGTAAACCTTTTCGCACTCTTTTATTTGGTCGAGTTGTTTATAAATATTGCCTGCAATCTGAAAACACTGGTCATCTACATCTTTGCTTTCCAACACAGGCTTAATTATTTCAAGAGCTTTTAAATTATCTTTTTGGTAGTAATAACTAAGTGCAAGATCTTTTGCAAATGCAGTGTTTTCGGGCATCTGTCGTAAAGCCCTGTTTAAAACAAGTACAGCATTCGAAAAATCGCCCTGGCGCATAAATGCTTTAGCGGTTTCGTGCAATTGATCTGGGCTCTGTGCTAAAACACTGTTACCTAACATAAGGGAAGAAAGCATCAGTATTGATAATATTTTTTTCATGCGGTTGTAAAGATAAAAAAGGGTCATTAAAATGTATCCTTTTGTTAATTAATTAAATGTGTAAGTAGACCATCACGCAATTTAGGTTCGAACCAGGTGCTTTTTGGCGGCATCACATCTCCACTATCGGCCACTGCAAATAACTGGGCCATGCTTACCGGGTAAAAACTTATTGCTAATATCATTTCTCCGCTGTCAACCTTTTTCTCCAGCTCTACAAGGCCTCTTATTCCACCTACAAAATCTATTCTTGAATCTGTACGCTGGTCAACAATATTTAACAGTGGAGTCAAAATATTTTCCTGTAAAATATTTATATCCAGTATGCCAAGCACATCTTCTTTAATGATATTTTTATGAGCTGTAAGGCAGTACCACTGCTTGTTTAAATACAATCCAAATTGGTGTATTGCAGCGGGTTTATAAGCTTCGTTCTTTTTTTCTATTGTGAAATTGCTTTCCAATTCTTTTAAAAAACTTTCAGGTGTATATCCGTTTAAATCTTTAATTACCCTGTTGTAATCCATAATGCTAAGCTGGTTTGCAGGAAAAAGTGTAGTTAAAAAAATCCCTGCATTTTTATTTGCATCATTGCCTAATGCTGCCCTTACTTTAGCGGCTGAAGCAGCTCTGTGATGCCCATCTGCAATATACGTAGCGGGGACTTTTTCTTTAAAAAGACCGGTAATAAGTTTAATAGTCTTTTCATCATTTACCACCCAAATATTATGCTGTACATCATCATCTGCAGTAAAACTGTATTGCGGAGATTTTTCCTTCATGCAGCCTGCAATCAGTTCATCTATTTCAGCTATATTTCTGTAAGCGATAAATACATTGCCTGTTTGAGCACCGGTAGTTTTTACATGAGTAATTCTGTCCAGCTCTTTTTCGGGCCGGGTAAATTCATGCTTTTTTATAAGCCCAATTTCATAATCATCTACCGAACTGCCACAAACTAAACCTATCTGCGCTTTGCCGTTCATTGTTAGTTGATAAATATAATAACAGGGTTTGCTCTCCTGAAAAAGAATATTGCGACTTATAAAAGCTGCAAGATTTTCTTTTGCTTTTGTATACACTTCAGGTGAGTGTACATCTGTCATTTCAGGTAAATCAATTTCACTTTTCGTGATGTGCAAAAAAGTATTGGGATTACCTTGCGCTTCTGTTCTTGCCTCCTTACTGCTCAATACATCGTAAGGCCTCGATGCTACGGCTTTTGCAAACGCTACTTCCGGTCTTAATGCTGCAAAGGGTGAAATTGTAATCATATATTTTTTAATAGATAAATTAAAATTTTGTAATGGAAAATGGTGTTTGTATTTAACAGCAACTAGTTTTTTAAACCCGATATTATTTGAATACAATTTTTCTAATAATTTAAATTTTAAATAAATTTCAATTATTTATTGTTTTCAAACGCTTTCATCAATTCCACCAAATACGCTACACTGCTTAATGCCATTGCGTTATATAAAGATGCTCTAAAACCACCCACACTTCTATGCCCTTTAATACCAATGATATTATTATCAGCAGCATATTGCAAAAACACTGCTTCTTTTTCCGCATCTTCCATTACAAAAGATACATTCATTTTGCTGCGGTCTTCTACAGCAACGGTTCCTTTAAATAAAGAATTTCTATCTACTTCTGCATACAGTAAAGCCGCTTTTTCATTATTTATTTTTTCTATTGCTTTTACACCACCCTGCTTTTTTAGCCAGCGCAACGTGAGCATACAGGTATATACGGCAAAAACAGGTGGCGTATTTAGCATGCTGCCTTCCGCAATATGATTTCGGTAGTCCATCATGGTAGGAATATTCCGTTTTACTTTACCCAGTATATTTCTATTTACAACCACAACGGTTACGCCGGCAGCACCAATGTTTTTTTGCGCTCCGGCATAAATGAGATCAAACGCATTAAAATTCAGCTCTCTGCTTAAAATATCGCTGCTCATATCCGCCACCATTGAGTTAGATGTTACAGGTATTTTTTGCCACTGTGTTCCGTAAATGGTATTGTTAGTGGTAATGTGTAAATATTTTGCATCGTTGGGTACGGCAAAATCTTTTGGTAAAAAACTGTAATTTTTATCTTTTGAAGAACAAACAGTCTCGGGTTTACCAAAAAGCTTTGCTTCTTTAATAGCTTTAGCTGCCCACAAACCCGTATCTGTATAGGCGGCAGTTTCTTTAAGATCGAGTAGGTTCATAGGCACCTGCATAAATTGGGTAGATGCACCGCCGTGCAAAAACAGCACTTCATGGTTATCATCTAAACCCATCAGGTCTTTCATTAAATCTCTTGCCTCCTGCATAATATCTTCAAATGCCGGTGTACGGTGACCATACTCTAAAATAGAAAGCCCCGAATCGTCGTAATTTAAAACTGCGGCTGCAGCTTCTTCGAAAACTTCTTTAGGCAATATTGATGGACCAGCATTAAAATTGTAAACCACTGTGTATAATTTTTAACGGACAAAAGTAAGAAATTAAAAAGAGGTTGTAAAGGTATTTTGAGGAGTTATAAAAACCATATTGTTTTCAGTCGCTTCTAGGCCGTTTTATATATAAATTTTAATCTTCTTCCCTGCCAACCATTTTACCCGAGCTGTTCCATTTGGTATTTAGTTCCTCAAACGCTGCCATATCTGCTTCGCTGAATTTTTGTTTAGACAAAGCCTTTAAATCCGGTTGGCCTGCATTTACCCAGGCGGTGTACCA
>JANLVW010000186.1:0-1113 GCA_031364205.1 Ferruginibacter sp. | reverse complement strand
CGAACCCCAGGAGGCTTTCACCTCAACAGTTTTCAAGACTGCCGCAATCTACCACTCTGCCAGCTCTCCGTTACAAAAATAAGGGTTCAAATTTTAAAAACAAAAGAGTTTTATATTTTAAAAAAAAATGAATTTATTGCTAATCTTTAAAATAAAAATTATTCATTTTTTCTTAAGACATTTACTGAAAGCAAATATTGTAAGCAATCAAAATTTATTATTTTTGTAGATAATGACGCAACTCTCTACGCTTAATAAATATTTTAAAAAATATAAGTATTCTTTTTTTCTTGGAATTTTATTTGTAGTTCTTACAAATTATTTTAGAATTTTATCACCACAGCTTACCGGTTATGTGGTTAACTCGGTTGTAACCGTTTTAAATGGAAAAAATGCTCCGGTTGATACATCACATCTTTATAATTATGATTTTACCGTAAGAAAAATCATTGACTTTTTTAATAGAGAATCTTTTCAGGCGAGAATTTTATATACCGGTTTAATACTGATGGTAATAGCTTTAATAAGCGGATTTTTTATGTTTTTAATGCGGCAAACGATTATTGTAATGAGCCGCCACATAGAGTTTGATCAGAAAAATGAAATTTTTGCACACTACCAAAAATTAGATACCGGTTTTTATAAAACACATAGCACGGGAGACTTAATGAACCGTATTTCTGAAGATGTAAGTAGGGTAAGAATGTACACCGGCCCGGCAATCATGTATTTTATAAACCTTGCAGCAATCATTGGGTTTAGTTTATATTTTATGATTAGGTCAGATATAAAATTAACACTGCTTGCTCTGGGACCGTTACCACTGTTGGCTTTTGCAATTTATTTTGTAAACACCATCATCAATAAAAAAAGTGAGCGCATACAATCTTTGTTGAGCGATCTTACTACCAATGCGCAGGAATCTTATTCAGGGATCAGAGTTATCAAATCATTTGTTCAGGAGAAAGCCATGCTCAATTTTTTTAGGGTAAACAGCGAGGCTTACCGTGGCAATGCTCTAAGCCTCGCCAAAACAGAAGCAATATATTTTCCGTCAATGGGCTTGCTTATTGGGCTAAGTACTTTAATTACAATCTTGGTTGGAGGGTTAGA
>JANLVW010000153.1:0-5877 GCA_031364205.1 Ferruginibacter sp. | reverse complement strand
TAAGTATTTGGCAACAATGTTTCTGCACTTTTTAAATCAGTAATTATTTGTGCATATACTTGTGCTTTGGGTGAACGGGTAATTACAGAAGCTTCGGCAACACTAATTGCATTCGTATATAGTGGTACATCGCCAAACAAGCGTACAAGATGATAATAATATAATGCTCTTAAAAATTTCCCTTCTCCTAAACTTCTGTTTTTTATAGCCGGTGTTATATTAGCTATGTTTGGAACTTTTGTTATAATAAGATTGGTTCGTAAAATTCCAAAGTAACATTGCGCCCACATCAAATTTATGATCGGATTAAAAGATGTTACATTAAAATTATCCAGTTCTGCAGTTTCCAAACCATCGCCACCACCCCCGCCACCAAGGTCACTATCATCGCTCATTATATCGCCAAGATGCCATGCGGCACCGTTATAAATGGCCGAAAGCGGCGTATATGCTGCGTTTACAGCAATTACAGCTTCAGCTTCATTGCTGTAATAATTATCTACTGAACTTAATGGTATTGTAGGATCGAAGGATAACAAGCTTTTTTTACACTCGGAAAATAAAAGCGTTGTTACAAAAAGAACCAGAAACGTTTTTAATAATTTATTTTTCATAATAAAAATTCGTTTAAAAATTTACAAATCAATTGTTATACCCGCCAAAAGTGTTCGTGCCTGCGGATAAAATCCATAATCAACACCACCACCAACTTCGGGGTCAAAACCTGAATAATTTGTAACAGTTAATAAGTTTTGAGCGCTCAGGTAAAATTTTGTATTTTTTACATGTAAACTATTCGCCCATTTAGAAGGAATACTGTAAGAAAGTCTTACATTTTTAATTCTTAAATAAGAGGCATCTTCAACAAACCTGTCGGATACTCTGTTGTTACCATTTGGATCATCCAATACTAACCTCGGCACAGAATTACTTGTTCCTTCACCAGTCCATCTTCCTAAAACTGCGTTTGAATAATTGCCGTTGCTTACACCACCTTCAGTATACCATCTTGTAAAATTTAAAACCTTGTTGCCCTGTGAGCCTTGTATGAAAATGCTTAACTCAATATTTTTATACGCAAAAGTATTTGTGAGACCATATGTAAATGTTGGGTTCGGATTACCAATATTAGTACGATCCTTATCATCAATAACACCATCACCATTTAAATCTTTAAATTTTATATCTCCGGGAGCTGTACTTTTTGTTGGGTCAGACCCCGCAGTTTGCACAGCGTGCGAAGCGATGTCTTTATAGTTTTGAAAAATACCTTCTGTTACATAACCATAAAAGTAATTTGCTGGTAAACCAAGGGTTGTTCTTAAACTTCCGCCTTGTATTCTTTGAAAGCCACCATTGTCCAATAATGCTGAAATTCCAAGTGAAGTAACTTTATTTTTATAAGCTCCCCATGCTGAATTGGCTGTCCAGACAAATTTATTTCTGTTGTAAATTTCTCCTGATAAAGTTAGGTCTATGCCTGTATTTTGTAAAGTACCTGTATTAAAAGGCACAGCTTCATAAGTACCCGAAACCAATGGTGGAGCTACTGCAATAATTAAATCTTTAGAGCGGCGCTGATAAGCATCAAAATTAATATTCAATTTGTTTTTAAAAAGTGTCGCATCAAAACCTAGATCTAACTGCTCATTTTTTTCCCACTTTATGTTAGGATTGTATGAACTGCTCGGTGCAGCGCCGTTTACAATTCCACCAGAACCTGCGGAATTACCAAACGTATACTGGAAACCCTGATTTATTATTTGTAAATATTTATAAGGTGCAATGTTTTGATTACCTACGTTACCAAAACTACCTCTTACTTTTAATTCGTTTAACCAACTTACATTTTGTAAGAAAGGTTCCTGCGTTAAGCGCCAAGCGGCAGAAACCGCATAAAATGTACTAAATTTATTAGGAGCTGCAAATCTATCAGAACCATCTTTCCTTACAGAAAGGCCTAAAAAACCTCTGTTGTCATAATCATAGTTTAGCCGGGAAATATAAGAGGCCAATCTTCCGGAAATTCCATCTTCTGCACCATTTCCAATTTGTGAAATATCCAGAGGAGTAAATATTGTATTATTTAGTCCGGCCACATTTTGTGAGAAAGTCCCATTTCCTCTTGAACCATTTACATAAGAATACCTACTTTCCTGAAAAGTGTAACCAACAACTGCATTTAATTTGTGCTTTTTTGCTAATACTTTATCATAAGTTAAAGTATACTCAGCCAAATAATCTGGATTTAAACTTTTCTGTGTAAAATAACTTGATAAAGTTATTGGTCTTCCGCCTGTTGATGGAGTTGCAATATTTAAACTGGTTATTTCCTGAATGGTAAAATCGCCCCCAAACATAGTCTTCAGTTTTAACCCTTTCAATAATTCTACTTCTGCAAAAATATTTCCTGTAGCCCTGTATTTTACATTTTTATTTTTAGGTACTTCCAAATTATAGATCGGGTTTGGTTCAGCATAACTGTCTTCGCTTAAACCGCCGGCATAAGTACCATCAGGGTTACGGGCTTTTACCGTAGGTGGTGCAGTTAACGCAAGTATTATATTACTGTTGAATGGGGTGTAAGTATCGGTACCATGTTCAATATATTTACTCAGCGATAAAGAATTTCCAAATTTAATTCTGCTGTTAACTTTTACATCTCCATTGAACCTGAGATTAAATCGCTCAAAATCTGTTTTATAGATAATTCCATCCTGCTTAAAATAACCGGCAGAAAATAAATATTGTGCATTTTCAGAACCACCGGATGCATTCATGGTAACATTTTGGATTGCTGCGCGTCTAAATATTTTTCCTAACCACTCTGTACCATTTCCATACTGTGCTTCTATCGCATTAGGATCTACCAGTTTTGGAATTGGTACAAGGCCACTTGCAACTCTTGCTTCTGTATTTGCAATAGCATATTCCCTTGCATTGAGCATAGTAGGCAAACGCCAAGCCTCTTGTAGGCCTCTATAAACATCTACACTAAAATTTGACTTGCCTGCTTTACCTCTTTTAGTAGTTATAACAATAACGCCGTTAGAGCCTCTAACGCCATAAATGGATGTTGCTCCTGCGTCTTTTAAAACATCTATTCTTTCTATTTCGCCTGTACCAAATGAGTTTAAAATATTATCGGCACCCTGATCAGGAAGTGGATATCCATCAACAACAATGAGAGGGTTATTTGTAAGGTTTAGAGAAGAAATTCCTCTGATTCTTATTTGAGACCCTCCTGTGCCACCAGGTGCGCCACTTCCTTGTATGATTGTAACCCCTGCTACCCTGCCTTGTAAAGCTTGTGCAGCATCAGCAACCGGCGCTGCAGTAATTTCTTTTGAAGTAATGGAAGATATGGAAGTAGAAATACCCTGCTTAGTTCTTGTTCCATATCCAACTACTACAACTTCATCTAAAATTTTAGTTTCTTCTATTAAAATGATTTCCAAATTAATAGATTTGCCTACAACAAATTGCTGTGTCTTATATCCAACAATGGAGATTTCCAAACGGCTGTTGTTGTCTTTTACATTTATTGCAAAACTGCCATCAGCAGTAGTTTGCACTACATTGTTTGTACCAATTTCTCTGATCACAACCGCCTGCAAAAATTCTCCCTTGCTGTTTTTTACGGTACCAGTAATTGACACAGCTTTTACCGGATAATCAATCTTGGTTACAGATGCAATAACAATTTTATCTGCATCCATTTGTTTCCATGTAAGAGAAGAATTGTCTAACAATATTTCCATTACTTTCTCCAGGGGTGCATCGTTTACAACAATACTGATTTGTTTGTTTCTTTCCACTACATCATCACTGTAAAAAAAGCGGTAAGTAGTTTGTTTTTCAATTGTTTTTAATACGCTACTGAATGAATTATTTTTTACGTTTAATGTAATTTTTTGCTGGGCATAATCTTTTGCAGATACATGTAATGCCAGAAAAAGAAGGAGGGTAGAGATTTTCATAATAAGCAATGTTTTTTTAGTAAAGACATGGTAAAGTTGCCTGTACTGAGCAATTTTTTTCATTAGTTAATTTTAGGTTGTATGAAAAAATATTTAAGCTTTTTTATAGAAGCTTAAGCAAAAGAGAATTTATTTATAACTCACTTTTTGGTTGATATTTTTTGTTTATTCAATTGTTATTGTTTTGTTGTTGATGCTGTAATTTATTTTTCTAGATAGTTGAATGATGTGAAAGATTTCGCTTACAGTTTCTTTATCAAATACACCGGTATACCTGTATTGCTTAACTGCATTGGTTTTAAAAACAATGGTTACTGCAAATTTTCTTTCCAGTTCTTCTGCAATTTTTCCCAGACACTGGTTTACAAAAACCATTTTATCCTTCATCCAGCTTGTTTCTGCCATCAAAGAATCTTTAAAGGTTGCTGTGGTAAGTATTACTTTATCAACTGTTGCTGCAATATTTTTAGCTTTACTTTCAGTGTTTACCGGAAAATTATTTTCTTTGGAAATAATAATTTTTTCCTGCGGGTGGATAATAATTTTTTCATCAGGCCGGTCAGTTAATGTTACTTCTATTTTACCCTTGACAAGTGTGGCTTCCATCGTTTTCTCCAATGGATAATTTCTAATATTGAATGTAGTGCCAAGTACTTTTACATCAGCTTTGCCTGTATGAATTATGAATGGATGTTCAGCATCATGAAAAACAT
Source organism: Ferruginibacter sp. (assembly GCA_031364205.1). Lineage (GTDB taxonomy): Bacteria > Bacteroidota > Bacteroidia > Chitinophagales > Chitinophagaceae > Ferruginibacter. The sequence continues at coordinate 1,184 of JANLVW010000153.1, read as the reverse complement.
CAAAAAAGGCTTCCCCGTTTAAAGAAACTTCACGTGTTTTATCTCCAAAGTTTTCTTTGAAAGTTAATTTACTGTCTGCATTTAGCCACACTTGTGTGCCATCAGGCAGTTTTATAAAAGATTTCGAACCTCTTTTTGTAGCAACTTCATTTAATGAATTTTTGATTGGCTCTTTCGCATTTATTTTATCGTAAACAAAAAATGAAAACCCGATAATGGATGCTGCAACAGCAATAGTGTAAAAAATTCTTTTTAAAGATTTGTTGGAATTGTTTTCCTGCTCCTCAAAATTTGCATGTTCTAATTTACCCTGCAACTGCATTTTAACGATATGCGCTGCATAAGCTTGTTCAATATCGTCTTCAGGGTAAACTTCACCGGCCTGCATCATCTGATCGTACAAAAATTGCCATTGTGGATTGGCTACCAACTGTTGCTGTAAGAGTTCAAGATCAGCTTTACCGGCATCGCCGGAAAGTTTTAAAGAAAGCAGGTCGTAAAATTGATTTTCGGAAATTGTATTCATTCTTAGTTGTAAGACTAAAAAAAGAATACTTACCGTGAAGAAAAAGAACGAAATTTAAAATTTTATTTTTCAGCAAGATATTGACTGAGTGCTAATCTTATTTTTTTCAGTGCGATCCGCATATGGGTTTCAATAGTATTCTGAGAAATTTCAAGAATACCTGATACTTTTTTGTACGAAAAGCCCTCTTCTTTAATAAGTTTAAAAACCATTACACATTGTGGAGGAAGTTCATTGATGCAGTGGTTTATTTTTTTCTCTATTTCCGAAGCATGCAGCTGTGTCTCAGGATTTTCATAATCAGTTATATGATTTGTATCAAGAGCAGCCAATTCCGATATTTTTAATTTATTTTTGGAGAGGGAAGTAAGGCAAGCATTTTTTATTGATATAAATAAATAAGCATCCAGTTTTTCAATACTGGCAAGTTTATTTCCCATATCCCAAACCTTCATCATCGTATCTGATACAATCTCTTCGGCTGTTTCAAAATCTTTTACGATGCTAAAACTGAAACGTTGTAAGGAACTGTAAAAATGAAAAAATAATTTTTTGTATGCAAGTTCATCTCTTACATAAGCAACACGGTTTTGGAGAAATAATATATCTTTTGCCTGTAAATTCAACAGCCTAAATGTTTAATAACTTTTGTAATCGT
>JANLVW010000133.1:0-2461 GCA_031364205.1 Ferruginibacter sp. | reverse complement strand
TTCGTATTATCAATTCCCGGCACATTACAAAATGTCCGCTAAGTCTTTCACTCCAGCAGTTTCCTCCGCAGGTCTCTCGGTTGGCATTCAGCAAGCACGTCCGCAGGTTAGGCGTTTATTTCCGTCCCCTGCCCGGTGTTTCAGTTTTGGCACTTCCCTGCGGCAGCTACCTTTGGTGTTATCCATCAGGCCGCCGTTGGTTATCAGCATTGCCCTTTTAGGGGCTTTGCACAAAAAAAGGTAGCCCTTAAGCTACCTTTTAAACAATCTGCCATCAGATCACCACTTCCGACGGCGATGGTTTTTCATAGTTCTTATTAAATATTTTAAACCAACGGAAACAAAAAAACTTACACAAGCACCTATCGCCGCCAGCACTGCAGTTTTCAAAATATCTTCATAACGAAAGTTTACAAAAATTGTCAGCAATGTTCCACTTACAGTTCCTGCTTTTGTAGTATTGTCAAATTGGTTATTCATTATTCTCCTTTTACAGTTGCCTGAGTAACTGCACTTACAACTGCACCTGCCACTGCTAAATATCCAGCGATGGTGATAACAACTGCAGGCAGTGCAATGGGTGCGGTCATAATTGTTGTAGCTATTGCAGCCAGGATAAAACCTGCATTTCTCATTTTCTTAAAAAAAGCTGAAGTAGGCATTATAAGTCTTCTCCCTAATGAAATTTTACTGGGTTCCTGTTTTGTCATGTTCATTTTTTTTAATGGTTAAGTAAACTGTCTCGTTAATTTCAAGTGCCCTCATCACAAAGGCATAAAGTTTTTTAAAAGCTACCCTCGATTGCGTTCCACAACCTTGTCCAATTAAGGATGAAACTGGTGCAATACAGCCTTTTAATTCAAGCATGGCATTATTGGCCGGATGAATAAGAATCAGTTGCCTATGCGGCACGTACATTACCTGTAAGTGCCATTTGAATTTATTGCTGTATCGCTTTTCAAGAAAATATTCACCTTCCGGAATACAGGAAAATTTTGGAAGATTATTCTTCCACGGCAGTTCGATCGTTTGACATAATGCCAAATCATCCTGCATCAAAATTCCATTGGTACCCTTGGGGTAATATGTTCTTAATAATTCCAGTTTCATTTCTCATTAATTTAAAGGCCGAGTACCTTCACCAATGCCAGTGCATTGAAAGCACCATTTTTTAAAGTGTACTTCACACCATTAATTTCCTGGTAAAATTCAATACCCAACGCCATGAACAAAGGATGCGTACTGTTTGCGGTCACTGCATTGGAAAGGTTTAATGCAGTAGTAACAACAGAATCCCATGGTAGGATGGCGGAATTGTTGTTCTCTATTACATAAGTTTCATTTTCAAAATCAATTTCTGCACCTGCAGAAATAATTTTGTAATGAGTGGTTCCACCAGGAGCAGAAATCATATTTACCGGCACGTATGGAGGAATATCAACGTTCAATGATCCCGTAACCCGATTAATAACAGCAGCAAACGGTGCATACAATGCAGTTCCCAGTTTACCGTACTTATTAAATTCAAAGCCCTCTAACAATTCTGCTTCGCCATCAATCACATTTCTTTCTCCTCGTGCATTGATAGCATCTGCCTGCACCACTTTCACCATTTCTTGGGTAAGCCTGCTTACCATCCTGTTGTCTGCAGTGTTTTGCAGCAATGCCCTGAGGGCCACCCTTAGCATTTTACCAGCTTTTCCTGCAGCGCCAAATTCGCTTCCGTTCTCACGGGTACGCTGAAACGCAGGGTCGCTTGCAATTCGATTAGCGTCAATTCCGCCTTTTTCTCTGGCCAAATAGCCGTCCTGCGATTTGTAGAAAGTAATATCTCCGATAGTACCTTCCAGTTTAATAATACCTTTTTGTTTTGCCATTTTTAATAGGATTTATGATTTAAAGATTACAAAAGCAGATGGTTACAGATATCATATAACTGTTTACTTTTGCATTATCACCACAATTTTAAAAGGTTTAAATCATCATTAGAAACAGACGTTCCGTCTGTGCAGGGTTATGCAGTATATGGTACCAAACAGAATTGTTATTTATGCTAAAGACATCATGAATATTACCGGCCGCAGAGAGCGGGCGGCTCGTAAGCTCCTTGCCCGAATTAGGATAACCTACAACAAAAAAGACGGAGCTTTTATTTCTATTAATGAGTTCTGTGAATTCACAGGTTTAAAAGAGGACCTGGTAAATAAGTTTCTGCATACTTAATCAAAGGGATAGTTACGGTTAAAGCATAGATAGAGTATGAAAGCAACAGAATAAATACAAAGCCATAATCAAATATTTTACTACTAATATCTAATTAGTTTTCCTTTGTTTCAATACTTTTTAGAAGGTAAATTAAGCTGTGCACACAAAAATAACCTTCACTGAAATCTTCACCTGATACAACATTGAAGTAATTTGGTATGATCCGATCTCAGATATATGCTAAAGTTGTAGAAAC
>JANLVW010000798.1:0-3398 GCA_031364205.1 Ferruginibacter sp. | reverse complement strand
ACCGCTTGCAAAATCACGGAAGGAAATGCGCATGTTCAGCAACTCAGATAAACTCTGGCGCTGCATTTCATTGTTGCGCAACTGTATTTTATACTCGTCTTTACCTTCTTTTATTTTAGATATTTCTTTACCAAACAATGCTGTACGAATTTGCAACCCTACCTGTGCAGATGATACACCTGCAATCAATGCCCGCTGTCTGTCTACAGTCAATGTTATTTCTGGATTATTCAAATCAACATCCATTTTTAATTCCTCCACACCGGGCACCTGTATAGAATCTAAATAATTCTTTAGGTTCACAGATGTTTTTACCAGGTTATCAAAATCTTCACTTGCTATTTCTATGTTTATTGGCGGGTCAGTTGGCGGACCGCCGCTCTCCTGATCTACACTTATTTCTGCACCCGGTATACCACTAATCGCAGCACGTATTTGATCAAGATATGGCTTGGAACTTTTACCGTGACGCTTTTGGAACTCCACAAAAGAAACCTGTATTCTTCCCAGCTCACTTCTTGTACTTCGATCGCCTGAAGAAGGATCGCTTGCCCCAATAGCAATATTGCTGATAACACTTTCCACTATCGGATTTTTCTTACCCTTTGCATTATCAATTTCCAGTACTGTATTTACTTTATTTTCCAATGTTTTTACAATAGAATCTGTATATTCAACTCCCGTTCCCACAGGCAATTTCACATATACATAAATTTGGTTAGGATCTCCCTTAGGGAAAAAGGCAATGCCAATTCTACCTGTTTTAACTGAAATACCAAATATGGCAACTGATAATATTAAAAGCCCTACTGTGCCTAATAATAAATGCACTGGCCTCCAGCCTTTTAATGACCAATTTAAAAGGTTTTCATAATGACTCATTATCCACGGCAATACTTTGTTTTGAAACTTATGTATAGCATCGTCTATTACATACCTGTGCAACACCACAAGTAACATAAAAAAGATAAGCAGATTGCCTAAAAAAGGTGTACCTAATATATCCAGCAAAATACCAAATGCTATAATTACCCAAAATAATGGTTTCTTAAATATAGCTGATTTCTTTTCTTTTTCTCCTTCGGGATGATTCATAAAATCTACCGCAAAAATGGGATTCATTATGAATGCTACCACAAGAGACGCTGCCAATGTGAAGATGAGCATGGTTGGTAAATACACCATAAACCTCCCAATAATTCCCGGCCAAAACAACAGTGGAAAAAACGGTGCCAATGTGGTAAGCGTACCCGCAAGCACAGGCACAAAAACCTCACCTGCAGCCATTTTAGTGGCTATGTTAATCGGTATTCGTCCTTTACCATCTACAAATATTCTGTGCGTATTTTCTATTACCACAATAGCATCATCCACAATAATACCAAGCCCAAAAAGAAGTGCAAAAAGCACCATAAAGTTGAGCGTTACGTGCGTACCCACAATTAAATCTGCTGCGGGTAAAAATACAAATGCCACAAACATACTCAGCGGCACACTTAATGCCACAAAGAATGCATTGGTAACACCCATAAAAAACATCAGCACAATTAATACCAACAGAAAAACAATTATGATAGAATTTACAAGTTCATTAAATGATGCTTTTGTTTTAGTACTTTGATCACCGGTAACAACGGCCTTTAAATTTTCAGGATAAATAACACCCTTGCTTTCTTTTACCATTTTCTGTACCGCATCACTTGTCTCTATCAGGTTTTCGCCGCTGCGCTTTACTATGTTTAGTGTTACCACATTTTTACCATCAAGCCGTGCAAAACTTTCTACATTTTTGGTAGTATCTTTTATTGTAGCAATATCTTTTAAATAAATTGGGTTGCCGCTTGTATTTCTTACAATGACTTTTTCAATATCGTATGCTGTATGAAACTGTCCTTTCAGTTGCAGGTTACGTTTCATGTCTCCCACATCTAACAAGCCGCCGGATATATCTGTGTTTTCTCTTGCGACTGCATTGCTGATATCGTCAAAAGTAATACCTGCGCTTTGCATTTTATAATTATCTACATTTATCTGAAACTCTCTTTCCGGTGCACCCACAATGTCTATCCTGTTTATCTGTGGTATCTCTTCCAGTTTATCCTTCATGTCATCCGCAAACTTTTTAAGTTTGGTCATGTCATAATCGCCGCTTAGGTTTACGTACATAATGGGCTGGTCGCTTAGGTTTACTGCAAGTGCAGTTGGTGCCTGCGTAAGATCATTGGGCAAATCCTGCTTGGCTTTATCTATGGCATCCTTTACTTTTTGCAGGGCAATATCCACCTTCACTTCTGTATCAAATTCTACCTGAATAGCGGAGTAATCCTGGAGGGAAGTGCTGGTAAACTTTTTAATTTTTGCACCGGTAATTCCTTTTATCTGTTTTTCAATAGGTCTCGTTACAAGGTTCTCAATATCTTTTGGAGAGTTACCCACATAAATTGTCTGTACATAAATAGTAGGGATAACAATATCAGGAAACTGCTCTTTTGGTAAAGTAAGAAACTGGTAAACACCTGCCAGCGTTACAAACAACATGATTAAATAAATAGAAGTTTTGTTGTTTATACTCCATGATGTGGGCTTAAACTCTTTAAACTTTTTTTGTACATTTTCTAAAACACTCATACAGATATTTTGTAGATTAATATTTTCAACAACCTGAAGATTGTTTTATAATGCTGTTTTTAATTGCTGCCCTTCATAAAGGCCTCCGTAACCGTCAACAATTAACTGGTCGCCTGCTTTTAAACCGCTTTTTACTTCAATCAATGCGTCGTTAATCATACCTACAGTTACTGCCCGCTTGCGGGCAAACAGTTTCCCTTTTTCTGATGATGCTATCATTACAAATTTTCCTTTTTCATCGTTCTGCAAAGTCTTTAACGGAATGGCAATGCTGTTGGCAGAAACATAATCCCTGATTTTCAAAAGGGCAGTTTGGTTTGGATTTAAAGTAGGGTCAGAAGGTAACTTTGCTTCTACCGAAAACCCTCTGCTGTTCGGGTCTATGGATGCACCAATAAAACTGAGTGTACTGTTGTAAGTCTTTTTTGTATCTGGCATGGTTACCAACACCGGCGTACCTTTCCCCACAGTTCCTAAATAATTTTCGGGAATATTTCCTATTACTTTGAGGCTGCTTTTATTTACTATTTTTATTTGCGGGCCCACTGCTGTTACTCCCTGAAAAGTTTCTCCAACCCTAATATTTACCACATCTGCAACACCATTTACATCGCTGTAAACATTGGCACTGTTCATTTGCTCCTGGGCAAGTTTTACCTGCTCTGCTACCTGCGATAAATTGTTTTCCAGAGAGGTAACATTTGTTTTTGCAGTAAGCAATTGCACTTCTGTTCCAATGCCTTTATCCCACAGATTCTTCTGACGTTCGT
>JANLVW010000082.1:0-3024 GCA_031364205.1 Ferruginibacter sp. | reverse complement strand
TTATCATTTTTATAAACAGATCTCCATCAATCTTTACCATATTTTCCAATTTGATATTTTTATAATCGGAAAGTCTTAAACCAGTCCATGCTCCAATAATAAAAAGGTCTCTTTGCTCTTCCATAATTATTGATGGCATTTTGCAATCATATAATTGATGTAGTTCTGTTTCATTTAAAAATATGTTTTCTTCATCTTCCCTTGTCACACAAAACTTTTTATGTTTGAACTGCATGTTTGTTATGTATTGCAGGTCGATTGCTTCACCCATAAAAACTTTAATAATTGAAATATCTTTACCAATAGCATTAACCATTATATTTTTTGATTTGAGAAATGATACATACTTGTAATAGAAATCAAGTGTTATATCTTCAAAATCTAGTTTAATATTTTCTGCGATTTGAAATTCTTCCAAATGGTTTTTGCAAGTAATGTATGTTTTAATCGTATTAATGCTTTTCTCTTTGCCACGATTCTTTATTTCACCATCAATAAATCTGTTTATGAGTTTGAATAGTGTTGGTTTATTTTCATCAACTGATGCATCATTATGATTCTGATTAATATAATCATCTAGCATCTTGGTTAATACCAAGGGAGCAGGAGGAATACCAATAATTGCTTTTTCACAAATTGCTTTTAGGCTGGATAGCAAATCGTTAAGTTGAATTTACCATCGTTTTGTAGTTGTACCTTTTTTAATTACACTCTCCTTTTTATAATCCCAATCTTTAGGGCCGATAAACTGACCAAATGAATAGCGAATGCGTTTTTTACCACAAATAAAATCCAGATAAATTAATTGCTGACCATTTTTATCTAACGGTTTAAGCCTGTAATGAATTTCTGGCTGACGGGCATATATTTTTTGATTAAAGATAACGTAGTGTCACTAAAACAAAACTCTCGTGACACTACGATTTTATTAGTCTTGTTTTCTATAGTAAAGTTAGGTATTGATTACATGTATATTACATAGAAATTATACTTAACTTTCATATTTTATAAAGATGAAAAAAGATATTTCAAGTGCGGCTCGCACCACTTACATAAAGCCTGTAACGTATATTAGTATTATGTTTCAGGCTTTTTATTTTCAGATCGTGACGCTACTAATGGGGCTACGTCTGGGAAATGACATTCTTGACCCTTATTCCAATCAGAAGACATTCGCCTGCCGGGTTCTGTATTAATTTTAAAAGTGTGTCTGATTTTCTGCAGTTCTCTACTGGTATACCTATTAAGATCTTTTTTACACCCGGAATATAAATTCCAGGCCATAAAAACTACTTAAAAACCTGAATTAAAAGTGGTGGTCTATCTGTAATGGCGGCAACTGGAACTATAAATTCTTTGACTTTAATTGTTTTCATAATCGTTAGTTTTAAATTTCAGCAAACACATAACAGCTCAAAACTCACTTTCCAGTTTGGATAAGTTTGTCACATTTTGTGTAGAATTATGCAAAACATTGCAGGTATGGGTAGCTATTGTCTTGTATTTCTGAGCACAGACAAGACAGCATAAAACATTTTTTTATATTGTGTCTTAAAGAATTTGAGGAGATATTGGGGAGCAGTTAGAAAGCCGTCAGGAAATTCCTAATGGGATTTGGGAAAGATTGAAAAGTTTTAGAAAGTAACTGAATTTAATATATCTCTTATGAAACCGCTTGGTATAATCATATATTTAAGGTTATTAATTAAAAAAGATTTATTGATTTACAGCTGAATATATCATCTGAAATCCATAATCTTTTAAAAAAATAAAACTTTGGTAAGCACCGAAGGGTGGTTGGATAAAATCAAAAGTGACAGTAATTTTCTTAAACGAAGTAATTAGGATTTAGGCAACATAACTGTTTGTACCAAAAACAAAGTCATTTACATTTTTTAAAAATAGTAATTCCTAAAGCACCAAATATTGTTGTAATATTTCTTTTTTAGTAATAAACTGTTACACTAATCTTTGATGTTAAGTTTAGTAAATCCTCTTTTATAATAAGGTTCTGAAAATGTAAGTCTAATTGTCATAATCATATTACAGTCATCTATCGCTCCTTTGTAATCTTGTAACGATTCTTTTGCAATTGCGCTGTTATTATAAGTTTTGGTATTGCTAGGATCAACTTTAATTGCTTTATACAAAGGATTAATTGCACCTCGATATTCTAGTAGAGTAAATTTCAATTCCTATATTGTACTAGGCATCTGAAAAATTTTGATAATTTTCTGCTACCTTATTAAAATCAGACATAGCTCCAGAAATGTCATTACTGTTAAATTTTATAGACTTGAAATTTTGCACTTATAGCCCCACTTGACCTTTAAAAATAGACCCCAGTAAGATTTCAATGAAACGCAATAGAGGTAAAGGATTCATATTTCTTTATATTGGGGCTGTTAAAAGCGATCTTGAGGTGACTAAGGGACTTAAATTTTCAGATTATCTACAAAATGCAATTTAGTTTTTGGAAGAGCCAAAAAAAAATTAGAGATAATACCAACTACGTTTTATGGTTAGCGAACCTGTGAATTATATAACTTTTAGAAGCAATTGTGTAACACTCTAACTTATAATAATGAAGAACTTACCAAAATATTATGGCATATGCTTTGGAGCTAAATAGTTTGTAGTCTTACAAAATTCGCAGCACCTAAGAGTATTCAAAAATAAAATTCGAAATGGGTATAAACCCTCTTGCGGGAAAACCGGCAGCGCAAGGAATCCTGACAAACATTCCTGAACTTGTAACAGCATATTACACGGGGATACCAGATCCTGCAATTGCTGATGAACGGGTTATATTTGGTACTTCCGGTCATCGAGGTTCCTCATTTACGAATGCGTTTAATGAAAACCATATCCTTGCTATCACACAAGCAATTTGCTTTTATAGAAAGGAACAAAAAATCGAGGGGCCTTTATATCTTGGGTTTGATACACATGCTCTTTCGGCACCGGCTTTTGCTACCACGATGGAAGTACTTTGCGCCAACGGTATAGTAGTAATGATCGCCA
>JANLVW010000066.1:0-3316 GCA_031364205.1 Ferruginibacter sp. | reverse complement strand
GGTACTGATGAACCATATCGAATGTTTACAAGCAGGGCAGAATTCAGAACATTACTAAGACAGGATAATGCAGATTTACGTCTTACAGAAATCGGTTATGAATTAGGATTAGCATCACAGGAAAGATTTGATAGAGTTATTGAAAAGAAAAATAAAGTGGAAGCTGCAATTAATATTATTAATAACTTGTCAATCAATGCGATAGAAGCAGATTCATATCTACTGTCAATAGGTTCTGCAGTACTGTTATTTAAACAAAAGGTTTCTCAGATATTATTGAGACCAAATGTTGTATTGGCAGAAATGATACAAAAGATTGAACCTATTAATGAAATGCTCAAAGAATTCTCTATAGAAGAGCTAGAACAAGCTGAAATCCAAATTAAATATTTCACTTATATAGAAAAAGAAAAAGAATTAGTTGAAAAAATGAGTCAGCTCGAAAATCTATCAATACCAACAAATTTTAATTACGAGAAATTGATCTCACTCGGGAATGAGGCAAAACAAAAATTTCAAAAGATTCAACCAAGAACATTAGGACAGGCAAGTCGAATTAGTGGTGTTAATCCAAGCGATGTACAGATATTGATGGTTTATATGGGTAGATAACAAATAAAATTTCTGAAGTTTAAGCGGGGAATCAAACAAAAAAATCAGGAAATCTAAAAAAATGACAATTGCCACTATTATTAAGAAACGCTATACTAATATTTTTTAATACAATCATATTGCATTTAATAGAAATGAAGGGATAAAAATACTTATCATTCAAAAAAACTAAGAATAGTTTATCTCGTAGAATCTTCTTTCCTAACATTTTCGTTTATTGGATAGTACGAATAGGAGGCTAAAAATCCTTTAATGATATAAAAATGTTCAGGTGTAGTTTTTGGTTAGATACCCTTGTGAAAGCAAGGGGTTTTTAATTTAATTACTTTCCTATCTAACTACTGAAAACATTGATTGAATTTTTGTTGTGTACACTCTATCAATTATATTTGTAAAAAATCAATTAGTTGCTATTTAATAAAATTTTATGACAGAACCGAAGCTGAGTATTCTTGCGCAAACACTTATAGGTTCAGAAATTGTAAAGCTTGGCGGTATTATTAAAGATAAAATAAGCAAGGGTGAACACATATATAATTACACAATCGGTGATTTTGATTCTAAGGAATTTCCTATCCCCAAATTATTACTTACAGAAATTAAAAAAGCTTACGACGATGGTTATACAACCTATCCTTTAGCTGATGGAGAAACTGATCTTAGAAAAGCAGTTTCAGGTTTTATTAAACTGAAACAATTGCTGGATGTTGATATTTCTGAAATTTTAATAGCTGCAGGTGGCAGGCCCTTAATTTATGCGGCATATCGAGCAATAGTAGATAAGGGAGACAAAGTTATTTATCCTGTACCTAGTTGGAATAACAATCATTATACACATTTTACAGAAGGGGAACATGTAAAAATTGAGGCAACCCAGGAAAACAATTTTATGCCAACTGCGGCCCAAATAAAACCACACATTAAAGGAGCAGCTCTTATTGCGCTTTGTTCTCCGTTAAACCCAACTGGAACTGTATTTAAGAAACAGGATTTGCAGGAAATATGCGATTTAATTATTGAAGAAAATGCACAACGTGGCGATACCGAAAAAAAATTATATCTATTATATGATCAAATTTACTGGACATTGACCTTTGGAGATACAGAACATTTTAATCCGATTTCGCTTCGACCAAAAATGAAAGAGTATACCGTTTTTATAGATGGTATTAGTAAAGCATTTGCAGCAACAGGAGTTCGTGTAGGATGGAGTTTTGGCCCTAAGCATTTAATTGCGAAAATGAAAGCCATTAACAGCCATGTTGGTGCATGGGCGCCGATGGCGGAACAAAAAGCCGTTGCGAAATTTTTAATCCAAGAAGAAGCTGTAAATAATTATTTTCAAGTTTTTAAAAAAGAAATAGATTTTAGATTAAAAAAACTACATGAGGGTTTTGTTGCATTAAAAAATGAAGGCTTTTCGGTGGATGCTATTTTTCCTCAAGCCGCTATTTATTTAACTGTAAAAATTGATCTCGTAGGCAAATCATTTAAGGGTATAAAATTTACAAATCAATCAGGCGTAACAGAATATATTTTAGGTGAGGCAAAATTAGCAATGGTTCCTTTTAGCAGTTTTGGTGCAAATGCAGAAAGCTATTGGTATAGAATTAGTGTAGGATGTGTAAAAAAAGAAGAGATTTCACATGTGATTGAGAAACTAAGAAATGCTTTAAAAAATGTGGAATGAGGAAGTTAAAAACTAATTTTTGTTGTTAAAAAAAACAAAGGGTTTTGTAAGTTTTTTTTGACGAATCATTTTTTTTATTTCTACAGGGTTGCTAATAATTTTATATCTGTTTAAATCTAAAACTTCATGAGCACCAACAAAATTATCGAGTCTTTCAGTTGTAAACAACATATTGTTTAATTGCGAAAGTTCTTTGTCAATATCCTGTTGTGTCATGGCATGTTGCCTAAACATTACGAGAAGATCACGATTAGAAGTCATAGTATTGGTTTATTTATAACCCACCATTCCCGTACAGCCACATGTGCTTTTTTTGGTAGAAGAACAACCAGTTGCTACCAATGCAATTGCTATAAGAGCTAGTGAAGCTATTTTTATTATCCTTTGCATAATTATATTACAAAATAACAATTTTTTACTTATAAACATTGAATTTTGTCGACTACTATTAAAAATATTAACATAACTCGTAAAAGGGTTTTAGTAGCTCCATTAGACTGGGGATTGGGTCATACAACCCGGTGCATACCTATTATTAAGGAACTACAACGACAAGATTTTACAGTTTTGCTTGCCGCAGAAGGAAATTCTGCACATTTGTTACGCAAAGAATTTCCAAGTCTCACAATCATTTCTTTGAAAGGATATAGAATTTCTTATTCAAATACCCAGGGTTTTTTTAAGGTAAAATTATTTGGCCAAACACCTAAAATATTAAAAGCTTTAAAGCAGGAACATACATGGTTGCAGAAAATAATTAAAGAGCATGAACTAGACATTGTTATTTCAGACAACCGCTATGGTCTTTACAACACTAAAGTAAAGAGCATATTTATTACACACCAACTTGCAATTGAAACCGGTTATATATTTACAAATTGGATCGTTAAAAAATTAAATTATAGACTAATTAATATATTTGATGGATGCTGGATTCCTGACGAAGAATCGCCATTTGATATTGCAGGAAAATTATCTCACCCAAAAGCTTTACCGGCTATCCCAACAACTTAC
>JANLVW010000050.1:0-7101 GCA_031364205.1 Ferruginibacter sp. | reverse complement strand
GCAATTCTTTTTTCAAATACATCGGTTGTTGGGTTCATCAAACGGGTGTAAATATTTCCGAATTCTTTTAATCCAAATAAACTTGCAGCATGTGCAGTATCATTGAATACATATGAAGTTGTTTGGTAAATGGGCACTGCTCTTGATCCTGTTAAAGGATCTACATCCTGGCCTGCATGAAGTTGGAGTGTTTCAAATTTGTAATTACTCATTGTTTTGCTTTTAAATGTTGAAAATAATTTTGATAAAATAAAAAGCCCTGCTTTTTAAGGCAAGGCTTTGAAAATTGTAAAGTATAGTTTAGATATTATTTACAATGCAAAAGCCCTGTCGTGTTGTTACACATACACATGCAATGCATCATAAAAATATTTTTGTTTTTTGCTTTCATTTTCACTCTGATGTAAAAGTATATTTCTATAATTTATCAGCCAAATATTTTTTAATGTTGGCACATCAATTTTTAGAATTTCCTTATTTCATAATTTTCAGTTTATTATCTAGTACATTTTTAATTGCCTTGCAACAAACACATTTATGTGGAAAAATAAAAGTTTTAAATAACTACTATGATCTATACACACAACATTAAAAAACTTACAGTTTTGTTCTTAATTTAGGAGCTTGATAATTTTCTTTTGACTGCTAAAGCTGGATTTAAACACATAAAATCGCCTATATTTGCCTATATGATGAACGTGGATAACATGGAATATAATACTACTCGTAATCACCTTATAATGAAGGAATACGGTAGGCATATTCAAAAAATGGTTGAGTACTTACTTACCTTGGAAGACATGCAGGAGAGGCAAAAAAATGCATTCGCTGTTATTGAATTGATTGGTTTTTTAAATCCTCACCTAAAAAACGTAGAAGATTTCCGTCATAAATTATGGGATCATCTGTTTTTAATAAGCGATTTTACCCTCGATGTTGATAGTCCTTATCCCATCCCAACAAGAGAAACATTAAAAGCAAAGCCTGAAGTATTGCCTTACCCAAGAAGATATCCGAAATTTAATCATTTAGGTAAAAATATTGAGGTGGTAATTGATAAGGCATTAAAAGAAGAAAATCCTGAAAAGAAACAGGGTTTTGCAAATGCCATTGCATATTACATGAAACTTACTTACAGCAACTGGCACAAAGAATTGGTGCATGATGACAGTATACAAAATGAGTTAAGTGATATGACGGATGGTGAACTTGCTTTTAACAGCAGACCATTTGTAAAACACCAGGCGCCACGTATTGAAAGAGATGAGTATCCGGCAGGAAGAAACCAATACCGTAAAAATTTTGGAAGCAGGGATAACCGACCTAACAATAACAGTAATAACAGTAACAATAACAGAAACAACGGAACCGGAAATAATAACAGAAATAATCCACAGGGCGGTGGAGGAGGTAACAGAGATTCGAGCGGCAGCAGAGATCCCCGAACCAATAACAACAATAACAGAAATTTTAAAAAAAGATTTTAGTTAAAATCAAATAAATTAATGCCGGCAGGTTTTCTCTGCCGGTTTTTTTTTACCGCATTTTTCAAAGTAATTTGAAAGCGATAAATAATTTTTTAAAAACAATGTTTTCCAATGGCTATTTTTGAAGTAAGGGGAGGAAATAAATTAAAGGGTGAAATAACACCGCAAGGAGCAAAAAATGAAGCCCTTCAAATTTTGAGTGCAGTATTGCTTACGGCACATCCGGTAGAAGTAAATAATATTCCTGATATTATAGATGTAAATCTTTTAATAGAATTATTAAAAGAAATGAACGTGAAGATTGAGAAAATGGGAGCCAACAGTTATCGTTTTCAGGCTGATAATGTAGATGTTGAATATTTACAAAGTGAGGCCTATTTTAAAAAAAGCGGAAGGCTCCGCGGTTCCGTGATGCTTGCAGGCCCATTGCTTGCAAGGTTTAAAAAAGCGTATCTGCCAAAACCTGGAGGTGATAAAATTGGCAGACGCAGACTTGATACACATATAATTGGTTTTGAAAGACTGGGCGCTGAATTTTCTTACAACAGCGATACAGGCTTTTTCGCCCTGCGGGCAGATGAGTTAGTAGGATGTTACATGTTGCTGGATGAGCCGAGCGTAACCGGAACAGCTAATATTTTAATGGCCGCAGTGCTGGCAAAGGGTACAACTACTATTTACAATGCAGCCTGCGAGCCCTACATACAGCAGCTTGCCAAAATGCTCATACGCATGGGTGCAAAAATTGAAGGCACCGGCAGTAATATGCTTACAATAAATGGTGTAGAAAGTTTAAACGGTACTAAACATACAATTCTGCCCGATATGATTGAGATCGGTAGTTTTATTGGTCTTGCTGCTATGACGCAGGGAGATGTAACCATAAAAAATGCAGCAATAGCTGAGCTTGGCATTATACCTGAAAAATTTAGACAGCTAGGTATTAAACTTGATATTATTGGTGATGATATTCATGTTCCTTATCAGGATAAATATGAAATAAATAAATTTTTAGATGGTGGCATTATGACCATTTACGATAACCCCTGGCCGGGGTTTACGCCAGATTTATTAAGCATCGTTTTGGTGACCGCTATTCAGGCACACGGCAGTGTACTCATTCACCAAAAAATGTTTGAAAGCCGTTTGTTTTTTACAGATAAACTGATTGAAATGGGTGCGCAGATTATTCTCTGCGATCCTCACCGGGCAGTAGTTATAGGGTTGGAGAGAGAGAAACAATTGCGGGGAATAACCATGAGCAGTCCGGATATTAGGGCAGGCGTAGCGTTATTGATAGCAGCTTTAAGTGCAACAGGAAAAAGTATTATTCAAAATATTGAGCAAATAGATAGGGGTTATGAAAACATTGATGGAAGGTTGGCAGCACTGGGAGCAGATATTGTGAGATTATTATAATGTAGGCATGAAAATGAAGTCTAAGGAAAACATAAAAAGCTTAAAGAAATTAAACTTTGAGCTTTTTTATTGCAACCAATTTTTTTTAGTAGGGAAAATTCCTTGAAACTTTACGCATCATTCTATCCATAATTTGGTTTGCATTGCTCATAATATTTTCATTCATCTCTTTATAAAATCTCCAAAGTAAATTACCTTTTTTGCCGTCATATAATTGCATAGTAAGACCACCGCTTCCTGTTTTACTAGCCCCGCCAAACAAAATTGCTTTAGCAATGGCACCACCTTCGCTACCACCTACAACTTCATGGTCGTAAATGCACTTTATAACAGCATCTACACCCAAGATTTTTGCAATAGAGTCAGGCAGTGTTTCTCCTAGTTTATCATATATACCAGCCTTTTTTAATATAATATTTGTTCTGTCTACTTCTTGAAAAGTAACTGAGTATTTCCCACCCTTTCTTAGAAGATAAGTGTACATACCCTGTTGCATATTATTACTAAGTTTTTGTTCTTCTGCTTTAATAGCCTCTCCGTCATAATCTTTTGGTTTTTTCTTGTATGTAATATTTGCAATAAAAGGCAAAATTGCAACAATTTTGTGTGCTTCAGTAGTCTCCTTAAAGTCGGGTGACTTGTAAACCTGTTTAGAAGACTCTCCGCCCAAAATTTGAGAAAAGGAACCCTCGCTTACTAAAAAGCACGCAAAAAAGAATAGGGTAGATTTTACCAATTTCATGAGAATAGTTTAGATTATTTGATGTTCGAAAATAAGTAAAATAG
The DNA here is from genome assembly GCA_031364205.1 of Ferruginibacter sp. Lineage (GTDB taxonomy): Bacteria > Bacteroidota > Bacteroidia > Chitinophagales > Chitinophagaceae > Ferruginibacter. The sequence goes on along the minus strand of JANLVW010000050.1, from coordinate 3,409 downwards.
TATTATCGAATTAAATTTATTAAAACATGGGACTTTTAAATCTAATTACTTTTTCTTTGCTTATGAATTTGATGAATAACAAAATCCTGATCATTACAGCGCCATCAGGTGCAGGTAAAACATCTATTACTAAATACCTGATGAATAAATTTCCGGTGCTTACATTTTCAGTTTCTGCGGCAACTAGGCAGGCAAGAGGAACAGAAAAGAATGGTGTGGATTATTATTTTATAAGCGGGGAAGAGTTTAAACATAAAATACAAAATAATGAATTTGTTGAATGGGAAATGGTGTATGAAGGTAAATATTACGGTACTTTAAAAGCTGAACTGCAGCGCATTTGGGGGCAGGGTAATATACCTGTGCTTGATATTGATGTTAAAGGCGCTATACATGTACAAAAACAATTTAATGAAGGAACATTTAGTCTTTTTATTGAACCGCCTTCAGTTAATGATCTAAAAATTCGTTTGGAAAGCAGAGGTACAGAATCTAAAGAATCTCTCGCAGCAAGGCTGAATAAAGCTTCCTACGAATTATCATTTAAGGAACAGTTTGATAAAACGATTGTAAACGCAGATTTACAAACTGCCTGCAGCGATGCTGAAAAAATTGTAACTGATTTTTTAAATAGATAGTTTTCAAATACTTAATTTTATATTATGGAATTATCTATATCCGTATTAGTTGCCATATTGGTTTCTTTGCTTTTAATCGGATTTTTTGCGGGTGTAGAAATATCTTTTGTATCTGCCAATAAGTTGTCGTTAGAGCTAAACAAAAAACAAGGCAGTTATACCGGAAAAATATGGGGGAGCTATGCAGAACAACCTGCAAAATTTATAGGCACAATATTGGTTGTAATAAATATTTTGCTGGTGGTATATGGTTTGTTGATTGGTGTTATTCTTAAACCTTTTTGGAACTTTATATTTCCAAATGCAACATTTAAATATGCCAGTTTTGTTCAATTGTTTTTTGAAACTATTGTAGCAACGACATTAATTATTTTTATAGAATTTACAAGTAAAGCATTTTTTCGTGCACGCAATAACAGTATTCTCTCCAGTGGTTTCATCACATATATTGTTCAGTTTATTTATTCCCTGTTTTCTTCAGTGGCTTCAATATTTGTAAGTACGGCAGAATGGATTTTAAAATACATTTTTAATGTAAAAATAAACGAGCGAAAAGAGGTATTGAGCAAAGTTGATCTGGAGCATTATTTACTGCAAAATAAAATGCACAACGAAGAAGAATCTTCTGACATTAATAAAGAGCTATTTGAAAATGCATTGTCTATAGGCGATGTAAAAATAAGAGAATGCCTTGTACCCCGCAAAGAAATTGTAGGCGTAAGCAACAAAACTTCTGTTGCAGAAATTAAAAATGTTTTTATTGAATCAAGGTTGAGCAAACTTGTTATTTATGATAAAAATATTGATAATATTACCGGTTATGTACACCAGTTAGATCTTTTTAAAAGTCCTGCTACGCTACAGGAGATAATGTTGCCAATTCCAACAGTGCCTGAAACAATGAGCGCTACAGATTTAATGGCAAAGTTTAGCAAAGAAAGAAAATCTATTGCCTGGGTAATTGATGAGTTTGGCGGTACTGCAGGTATCGTAACAATGGAAGATTTACTGGAAGAAATTTTTGGTGAAATAAAAGATGAATACGATGATGTAGAAGAATTTGTTGATAAGCGATTGACAGACAACGAATATCTTTTCAGCGGCAGAATAGAGCTTGATTTTATCGCTGAAAAATATGGACTTGGATTTCCGGAAGATGAAACGGCTGAAACACTTTCGGGCTTTATCATTCAGCGCAATGCAGATATTCCGAAAGCCAATGAACAGATCATTATTGGTAATTACGAATTTAATATCCAGACCATAAGTGATACCCGAATAGAAACAGTAAAACTAAAAGTGCTGAAATAAGCCTAATATATAAACTGGTTTATAATAAATACAATTGCTTATTAATCTGTTTCTACCTTTACAAAATGATTATAGGAGTTCATGTTTGGGGAGAAGATATTGAACAAAGCCGGCTTTTGTTTGCGTTAAAAAATGCTGCTTTAGCAAAGCCGGCCAATAAAATAATTTTGTTTACTGATTGTATAGTAAATGCCCTTCCTCAAAATTGTATGCTGGTAAACTTCTACCCAAAACCAAAAAACAAACTGCTTTTATATTACTGGTATAAATACAAATTACCCAAATTGCTATTGAAATATAATATCAGTTTATTTATAAGTAATGCAGGAATGTTATCGTCCGGCAATGCGGAGAATCAGTTTTTGTTTGTTGAGAATAAAAATTTGTTGGAAGAACGAAATAATTTTTTTAAAAAAAAGTTTAATGCTGCAGTATTAGCTGCACAAGGGGTTTTTGTAACTAATGATATTTTAGCGGCCAGCTTAAATAAAAAATTTCCTGATCTCTCAGGTAAAATATATAAACTTTATTTTAATGTAAATGAAAACAACACAGTGTTTACTTTAAATGATATTGAAGCTATAAAAGAAAAATATACTGCAGGGTTTCAATACTATTTATTTCGGGTAAATGCTTCTTCGCAAGCACATCTCACAACTGTTTTAAAATCTTTTTCTCAATTAAAAAAATGGCAAAAAACTTCCTTAAGATTAATATTGCTTTTTGAAAATGAAATAGATGAAAAGCTGTTGCCTGATTTTAAAAATTACAAGTATAAAAATGAAGTTGTGTTGGTAAAAGAAACAAAAGAAAACACATTATCGTTTACTGCTGCAGCTTTTGCTTACGTATTTTTCGGGGATTATAAAAGCAGTAAAAATGTGTACAATGCGTTTTCTTATAATATTCCTGTAATAGCTGCAGATACTATTTCTAACAATTTACTTTTTAAGTTGGCAGTAACTTACGCAGCAATTAATGTTGATAGTTTGGCGCTTCAACTTCAACTGATTTATAAAAATGAAAGCTACAAAATTCAGCTTCTTCAAAAAGCAAATATGTTCCTGACTAGGTTTAACAGTAACACAGCTTCACAAAAATTCGTTGAAATAATTTCAAATTAATAAACGGTCATACCTTTAAAATAAAATACAACAAATGGACTTTTTAACGCCGGTAAATATAGCAGATATTGCAAGTTTAATAAATGCAACAATTGTTGGCGGCAACTGTGGTGAAGTAAAAGGCATTAACGAATTAAACAGGGTGGAAGCAGGGGATTTGGCTTTTGTAGACCATCCAAAATACTACGACAAAAGTATTAACAGCAAAGCTACTTTTATCATAATCAACAAAGAGGTAAAAGTACCTGAAGGGAAAACATTGCTTATAACAGAAAATCCTTTTGAAGCCTATTGTAAAATTGTAGCGCATTACCAGCCATTTACAAAAGCGTTAAA
>JANLVW010000048.1:0-1788 GCA_031364205.1 Ferruginibacter sp. | reverse complement strand
TTTTATTCAGCAAAAATAAAAAATTGAAGCCCTTATTTTATTTTGACATTCCTAAACATTTTTCGATACAACCCGGGTAAACTACAAATAAAGAAAACGGAGTTTTGAACCTGCAACCCTTTTTTTATATAATTATAATATCAAAAACTTTTAAATTTTAAGAAGGATTTTTTTAATTAATTTAAGAAAATCCCAAATTTATTATTTCACTATTATCGTCATGCTTTAAACTGGAATATCAGATTTTTCTAATTTTGTACTTCATACAATACAACTTCTTCTTTTTTATTTTTTAGGTTAGATGTCCCAATTTTTTGACAATTGAAAGACTGCTTTACCTTCTCGTAACAGACTTCGTTTATCAATATCTGACCGCTTGCAGCAATACTTTGTAAACGTTGTGCGGTATTCACTGTATCTCCAATTACAGTGTAATCCAATCTTCGTAAAGTAGCTGAGCCAATGTTTCCGGAAATCATTTCACCACTGTTAATACCAACAGATACTTTTGGTAAAAAACCGATACTGCCAGGCAGATCTTCTATTTTATTTCTAATTGAAAGGCAGGCCTCAATAGCCCTGTCTAAATGATATGGGCCTTTAAATACACCCATTATACAATCACCAATAAATTTATCTATCAAACCGTTTTGTGCAATTATTTCTTTAACCATCAAATCAAAATATTGGTTAAGTAATTCAACAACGGTATCAGGCAATTCTTTTTCGCTGATAGATGTAAAACTGCATATGTCAATAAAAACCACTGTGGCTTCTACAGTTTCGTTAGCCATTAAAGACGCTTCATATTCCCGGCTGCCCATAAAATTTAAAACATTTTCATCTACGTACATTTTCAGAATATTGTTTTCTTTTATTGCCTTAAGTGTTTTCCTTATTTGATCTACATGTTTAATGGTTTTTTCCATCGTTAAAGAAAGGTCTTCAAAATTGATGGGCTTTGTAATAAAATCAAAGGCGCCACGGTTCATTGCTGTACGTATATTTTCCATATCGCCATACGCAGAAACTATAACTGATTTTATAAGTGGACTGGTTTCGCTTAACCTTGATAACAGCGTTAACCCATCCATCTCCGGCATATTTATATCGCTAAGAACAATATCAATATCCGGATTCATCCTGATTTTTTCCAATGCATCGTTGCCGTTTACAGCAAAAATAAATTCGTATTGTTGATCACGTATTTTTTGCCGAAATTTTTGTTTGATGAGCATTTCCAAATCAATTTCATCATCTGCTACCAAAATTTTTGCCATGAGTTTGTGTTTTTAAGTTTTTCTTTTAATAAGTTGAAATCAAGGGGCTTGGTCAAAAAATCATCAGCGCCTAATTCCTTAGCTATATTAAAATTTTCTGCATCACCGTAGGCAGTTATCATCATTACCACAGGAGGCGGTTTGTGGTATTTTTGTTTTATATACTTCAGTAAATCAAGTCCGCTCATGCCGGGCATATTTATATCTGATAATATTAATACTGCTTCATGCTCGTTGTGGTTAAGATAGACCAATGCTTCTTCAGCAGAAAAGGCAAAAATAAAATCTATTTCGCCGCTTTTAATTTCTTTTCTAAACCTTTGTTCAAACAAAATCTGAACATCATGTTCGTCGTCAACTACTAAAATTTTCATTGGATGTTTTTAAGTTTATTATTGGTAAAGTAATTATAAATTCAGCGCCTTCTCCTTCTTTTGTCTCCACCTTCAATTCTCCCCCATGCACTTTTACAATATCATAGCTTAAACTCAACCCCAGCCCGGTTCCC
>JANLVW010000025.1:0-6186 GCA_031364205.1 Ferruginibacter sp. | reverse complement strand
CCATATACTTAATGATGAAAATTTAAAGAAGCTTACGTTTGAGAATTCACCTGTTAATTTAGTTTCTTCTGATGATCCACCTGTTTTAATTTTTCATGGAGATGCAGATCCAATAGTCCCATTGCAACAGTCCCAAAGTCTCATAAAAAAATTAATAGATGCTGGGATAAAGAACGAATTAATTATAAAAGCGGGTGGTGTTCACGGCTGGAAAAATGATGAGAAAGAAGAAAAAATTATCATTAATTGGTTCGACAAATATTTAAGATAAAATCAAAATTGGTTTTCTATATAAACTGAAATTTTATAAAATAAAAAACAACCTATAAATGCCATGGATATATAAAACATAAACCTACCACTTTCTCTTGATTCTACATTGTATTTGAAATATTCTGTATCAGTATAGCGGCTTTTGGTTTTTGAAAAATATAACTCATAACCTATTATTATTCCTAAAATACCTACTATACCTATCCACCCAAGAAACTGCTGAGAAAAAGTTGCTTCTTTGCCGATTAATAAAAACTCATGTTCGTTTTGTATCAGTGTATTTTTCTTCAGTTGTAAATTATCAGGTAAAATATTTCTTTCGTTTAGTTCATTTTCTACTGCAATCAACATTTCTGTATCCCATTGATCAAATTGATAAACCATAATAAGTAATTCTTCATCCTTGTATCCTGCAACAATATCTTGGTAATTATTATCCATTTTAGTATGACGGACTATTGATTTATTTGTAAAAAATTTTTATTTAAAAGAACCTTCACTAGCTAGAATATCTAGTTTCAAAATTATATCTCCAAACGCCTATTTCTATAACATTTTTGATTTTATTTAATATAATTTTGAAAGAAATAAGAAAATTATGAATAACGAAAATATAAAAAAATTTTTTTTAATTTTATTTCTAAGTATTTCATTTTGCCCCTTTAAAATACTGGCACAGTCAGATAATATATCACTTGGCAGTAAAGAGCTTGCCTTTTTAAATAGATTGGATATTTTATTGCAAAATGATTCTATACTAAATTTTAATACAGTGAAGCCAGTGGATAGGAAAAGCGTAACCAAGCAAATTGAATACATTGATTCATTGGATAAAGCCGGTAAATTATCTGTACAGCTAACTGAGATTGACCGTAATTCTATTTCAAGATTTTTAATGGATAATGCCACCTGGACAGACCATTTTAAGGAATCATTTAAATCTAAAAATCCGGTATTGCACAATTTCTATCGCACACCTGCACATTTTTATGTTGTGAAAGATAAAATTCTTGCAATGGAAATTGACCCGGTTTTAAATTTACAATATGGGCAGTCTAATGACGGTACCGGTAATACTTTTACGAATACTAGAGGTCTTTTAATTAGAGGTAGCATAAATAAGAAAGTTGGTTTTTATTCTTATCTGTCAGATAACCAAGAAAAAGATCCTTTGTATGTAAGACAATTTGCTGCAGCTTATAATGCGGTGCCTGGCGTAGGATTTTATAAACCTTATGGCAAAGATGGCAAAGCATTCGATTTTTTTGACTTTAGAGGAGGTATTTCATTTACACTTGCTAAGTATATTCACTTTCAATATGCCTATGATAAATTATTTATTGGAAATGGAGTCCGCAGTTTATTCTTGAGCGATTTTGCCAACAACTATTTATTTCTGCGGTTAAATACAAGGCTTTGGAAACTCAAGTACGAAATGGTTATTGCACAAACCATGCAATCCGTGCCGCAGGTTCAAAGAGAAATGAAAGCAAAAAATTACATGTCTTTGCATCATCTAAGTTTTCAGGCTACAAAATGGTTAAACCTAGGTTTATACGAAAATATTATGGAAAATGGTAACAATGGATTACAACTTAGTTATTTAAATCCGCTTATATTTTATAGAGCTGCAGAATCTAATTTGGGAGCTTCTGGTAAAGCAAGTATCGGTATAGATTTAAAAGCAAATATTGCACATAAGTTTCAATTTTATTCTCAACTTTTGATAAATGAATTTCACATTCATGAAATTTTGCATTACAGTGATGGAGCGTTTGTGAACAAACAAGCCATTCAAGCAGGGGTTAAATATGTAAATGCTTTAGGCATAAAAAATCTTGATTTACAGTTGGAGGCTAATTATATACGGCCTTTTACTTACACCAACTACGATAGCACAACTAATTTTACGCACTACAACCAACCATTGGCGCATCCATTAGGTGCAAGTGTGAAAGAAGCAATAGCAGTCTTAAACTATCATCCATTGCCAAAGTTATATTTAACGGCAAAACTCATCAGTTTTGAACAAGGGTTAGATTCTTCCGGCGTAAATATGGGAAGCAATATCTTTCGCAGTTATTCAACCCGTACCAGAGATTATAGTTATTTCATTGGCTCGGGTATTCCCGTACACAGTACTTCTGCTGCTTTTTATGCTAGTTATGAAATATTTGAAAATGCTTTTTTTGATTTTAGTGCATCGCATAGATCCTACAATGTTTCTAACCAAACTAATAGCGCAGTCATTTTTTATAATTTAGGCTTTAGACTTAATATTCAAAGAAGAGAATTTAATTTTTAGGCAATTAATTAGATTGTAAAATGCTCGTGTAATACTCGCAATAATTCCTAAAAAACGTGTGATTTTATTTTTAAAAAATAAAATCTTTATAATATGGGAAAATTTGTATGATTTTCAAAATTAAGATAATGGGTATACAGGGTTAATTATAAAAGGATTTGTACAAAAGAATTTTTATTCTATTAACATTTTCGAGACCACAATAAATTGAAAGTGCCATCTTTTCTTGTTAGGAATACCAGTTTGAAATAGCGGGTAAAAGTTGTGACCTTGCTGTCAGAATAAATGGAAAATGTTATTTTGTTGATGGAACAAAAATTGATTAACCTGACGATGAACATGCATGCAAATGCAAATGACGAATTCTGCGAATCGATAAAAAAAGCAGGTGATAAAAAGATAAATAAAAGCAGAAAGGTTTAAAGTATCTGATTTAAAATAAAAAAAATTAAAATACGCTTCTTGGGCAACCGGTTTTACTTTTTCCTCGGCCGCTATTTCCTGCATTTGCATTTAATAATTTACTCACTCTTATTCCTGAAAAATAATATAAATCTTTCCTTTTAGGATTTCCTCTTTGTTCACCACTTGCCGGGTAAACAGCGCTGGTATTAATTTCATTTCCTCTAAAGGCAAGTTCGACAGCTTTGCTTCCTTTAGCACTCAATAAAATATTTTGGTCAACGTAAGTGGAACTCACATCATCTAAATAATCTGTAAATAATTTTCTTATTCCCAACTCGAGACCTACCTGTAGCGTTTCAGATAATCTAAACTTTAAACCTCCACCAAACGGTATTGAAACTTGTGTAAGTTTATATTCCTTCCTATCAGGATATGCAGATAACCCCTGACCTTCGGTACTTAGTGGCTGCAAATATATTTTATTGCCTTCTTTGTCTTTCGTATATGGATTAAAGTGAAAAACCGCCATAGCGCCAAAAACATATGGTGTAAGCCTAGAATCTTCAAGATTAAGCAAATTGTATTCTAACCCAACATGCAATTCGGATATCGCAGATTTAAAATTTAAATTTCTTAAATCATTGCCTTTTACGCCTGTATTTTTTTTATCGTCGCCTTCTACTTTACCATAAGTAAAACCACTTCTAATACTAACCTTAGAAGACAGATCGTAAGATAGTCCTAAGCCAAATGAAGGGTTTGATTGGTCCAGCGTAAACCTTTTATTTTGTAAATCACCTTGATAATTAGCAATACCTGCAAATAAATTTGCATGAAGATTTTGACTAAAACCAAATAAAGGCCCTGATGCTAAAAGAAAGAAAAGTATAATTTTCATGGATATCATATTTAATTTTTCTAAATAAAAGTGCGTTGAACAAAAATTATTCCAACAATTACGAAAAAAATTTTCTAGAAATTATTGATGCCTATTTACGTTTTTTGAATTGATGAACATAAAACTCATTTATCTATCTAATGAGCCAATATCTTCCTAAAAATAACCTACTAGCAAAAGTAACAAATTGATATTTCTCGGTATAACTTTTGTTTTTTTTAACTGATAATATTATTGTTAATTTAAAATTTTTTTATGAAAGCACTTGTCTATTATGGGCCTTTTGATGTCAGAATTTCTGAAATGCCTGACGCAAAAATTGAATAACCAACAGATGTATTGGTAAAAATATCAAATACAAATATTTGTGGATCTGATCTTCATATGTATGAGGGAAGAACTGGCATGGAATCAGGGAAAATTATGGGGCACGAAAATATGGGTAAAGTTATTGAGATACGAAATGCAGTGACTCAAATTAAAGTTGGGGATATGGTTTGCCTTCCGTTTAATATTGGATGCGGACACTGCCAGAATTGTGAAAGTGACTTTACAGGCTATTGTTTAAAAATGAATCCAGGATTTGCAGGAGCGGCATATGGTTTTGCAGGAATGGGACCATACAGTGGCGGACAGGCAGAATATTTAAGAGTACCATTTGGAGATTTTAATTGTTTAAAATTACCAGAAGATGCGAGTGAAAAAGAAAATGATTATGTAATGTTGTCTGATATTTTTCTAACAGGTTATCATGCAACTGAACTTGCAGGCGTAAAACCCGGAGATTCTGTAGTTGTATACGGTGCAGGCCCGGTAGGGCTAATGGCAGCACATTCTGCAATTATAAAAGGAGCTTCAAAAGTTATGGTGGTTGATAATCATAAAGACAGACTAAAATTGGCAGAAGAATTTGGAGCTATCGCTATTGACTTTTCTAAAGCCCCTGCAATAGATCAAATATTAGAACTTATAGATGGCAAAGGAGCTGACAGAGGTTGCGAGTGTGTTGGTTACCAGTGTTGCGATAAGCATGGAGTAGAACATTCTAATATTACCATGAATGAGTTAGTGATGACTGTAAAAGCTGCCGGTTCAATTGGCGTTGTTGGTGTATTTGTTCCTAAAGATCCAAAATCCAAAGATAAACTTCAAAAGGTCGGACATATGGATTTTGACGTTGGAAATTTTTGAATGAAAGGCCAGCGAATAGCAACCGGACAGGCAAATGTAAAATCATACAACCGTCAGCTTTATACATTAATTTCTGCAGGTAAAGCAAGGCCATCAAAAATTATTTCGCATGAAATTTCTCTGGAGGAAGCACCGGGAGCATACAAACATTTTGATGATAGAGATAAAGGATGGACCAAAGTAATTTTAAAACCGGGAAAATCTGCTAAGAAAACGAAAGCAAAAACACAGAAATAATTTAAACAAAAAGAAGTGCATTTAACTGCACTTTTTTTTGCGCCAAAAAATGTTCAAAAAAAATTCTAAAGTTCAGCTTCTTCACCCGACATGCCTGCGGTTAGGCAAGTTGCAGCGGCTATCTTTTTTTGCCTGGCTTTGAGGTAAAAAAGATAATAGCCTAAAGAGAGACAGAAGCTGAATAAAGATTTTAGCTTACGTTCAAAAAAATCCAACAAAAAACGTGCGAATGTTTAAATCGCACGTTTTAATAATTTATTATAAAATTTATATTTTAAACATTAAATCGAAAATGCATGCAGTCGCCATCTTGCACCAAATAATCTTTACCTTCTATGCGAAGTTTACCAACTTCACGGCACGCAGCTTCTGAACCTAGACTTATAAAGTCGTTGTAAGAAATTACCTCTGCTTTAATAAAACCCTTTTCAAAATCTGTGTGTATAACACTTGCAGCCTGTGGTGCTTTCCAGCCTTTGTGTATAGTCCATGCACGCACTTCCTGTACACCGACAGTGAAATAAGTAGAAAGATTTAAAAGTTTATATGTGCTGTGTATTAAACGGTCAAGAGCAGGTTCTTTCATTTTATACTCTTCCATAAACATGGCTTTATCATCGGGATCTTCAAACTCTGCAATCTCAGCTTCTACCGCATTTGTCATTACAATAACTTCATTGCCTTCATTTTTTACCGCTTCAATTAAAGCATCAGAATATTTATTTCCGGTGTGCATGCTTGATACATCTACATTGGCAACATATAAAACGAGTTTGTCTGTAAGTAAAAACAAATCGGCAATAGCCAGTTTATCTTCCTTGCTTAAACCCAGCGTAATAATATTTTTACCCTGCTCTAAATGAAATTTACATTTAGC
>JANLVW010000819.1:0-5216 GCA_031364205.1 Ferruginibacter sp. | reverse complement strand
ACTAAGTACTTAATCTAATAAGCCAGCAAAGTATATGTCTCAAATCTTATGTCTCGAACCTAAACCAAATTGCAGACCCACCAACTGTTGCATAAGCCGCCTCTTTTTACCCGGTAATGCCGCAGGCATTATTGAAAAAATGCAAAGCATAATTTTTTCAAAGGGTAAAAATCAGCTGCGTTGCAACAGAGAAGCCCGCCGGCTAAGAGGCAAAAACACTTGAGCAGTTTACAGTGAGCAAAAGATGAAAAGACCAAGCTTTAAATCTTATGTCTAAAATTTTATGTCTTAAATCTTTCCTTTCAAAGGGTAAAAATCAGCGGCGTTGCAACAGAGAAGCCCGCCGGCTAAGAGGCAAAAACACATGACCAGATCACCGTAATCAAAAGAGGAAGAGACCAAGCTTAAAATCTTAAATCTAACAAAATGCAAATAACCATCAACCGAACATACAACCCTAACGGCACAAACGGAATCTTAAACATCAACGGAGAATTTATATGCTTCACCATAGAACTCCCATGGCACAATAACCTGCCACAGATTTCCTGCATACCCGAAGGAGAGTATAAAGTAGTACCAAGGTTCAGCAAAAAGCATGGTGGACATCTATTAATAAAAGATGTTCCCGGGCGGGCACTAATACTGTTTCATCCCGCAAACAATGCTATAAAAGAACTGCGTGGTTGTATAGCACCGGTACTTACACAGTCGGGGGCGGGTACAGGAACCGCATCACGGCAGGCATTTAATAAACTGATGGCAACCGTGTTACCTGCCATTGGCAACGAACCAATTTTAATTACAATTTTAAAACAACAATCATCATGACGTTAAAAAAAAGAATACAGTCACCAACACCAACCTTCTTTAAAAAACTCCAAAAGTGGGGCATAATCGTAGCAGCACTCGGCGCTTCCATATTAGCCGCACCTGCAGCAATGCCGGTTCTGCTTATAAAAATTGCCGGTTACTTGGCTGTTGCAGGCGCCGTTACTACAGCAGTAAGCCAGGCTGCAACCCATAAGGATGTAAAGAAAGAAAAAAAGGGGATTAAACTTTAACCTCACCAACTAGTTGAATGTTTGTTAAGCAGCCAAAAACAATATAAAAACAACCTGCTGTATTGCAAACATTCAACTTTTTTTATAAGGAGTAGTACACTTAAAAAACCAATTATACCAGAAAAATACAATATATAATTGTAGCATCCTGCGCTTTATGATAAACTTTTAATGGTTATTATTGGCTGATAATCAGCAGTTATAAAGCCATAAAATAAACATACTTTCAAAAGATTATTAAACTAAATTATTTAGTATTTTTAACCTCCAGTCGAAAGATTGTAACAGTTTAAATGATAAAAAAGATGATTACAGCAACAAAACAACAGATTAAACCTTATTCCTCCGGCGAGCTTGCAGCCCAATATGGCATCAGTACCAAAACATTGCGCACCTGGCTCAAAATGCACCAGCAGCATATTGGTGTAAGAATGGGTAAGTATTTTACAGCACTACAGATTCGCATTATTTATGAACGCCTTGGTGCGCCGGATTAATATAGAATACTGACCTGTTCTATCAATTTTTATAAATAACTTAAATCCAAAAAAAGATCAGTTAATAGTTAAGCCATAAATTATTCTCATCGGCATAAAGTGAATTGATGTATTCACTCCCTCTTTTAAATGAGACATGGGCAAAAAGCTACTAAAAGTCTTCCTGTAATTCGTAATTCCTTCCTAATCCCCAATTCCCAATTCCCAAAAAATGTGGTCCCGCCAAGAATCGAACTTGGATCTAAAGTTTAGGAAACTTCTATTCTATCCATTGAACTACGGGACCGCTTAATTATTTTATGGATGTTAAAATTAAGGTATTCCTAAAATAACAGAATTTAAAAAAATAATATCAATGGCATGTTATATGATTAATGGTTTTTAATATGTTAAGGTTTTTAATCAAACGTTAAGTTAATAAATTTCATTTTCTTAAATAAAATCATAAAACCATTCACATGTTATCCACGTAAGTGGCCTTAACAATTAATTTAAACATTTCAAAAACAAACAAGACATGATTTTAAGATTTACTAAAATAATCTTACCGGTAATGTTGCTAACGATGTACTTAAGTACAGTGTCAGCGCAAAATACAGCCAAGGAAAATCCAATTACCACAGCTGTTCCGTTTTTAAGATTATCTGCAGATGCTCGCACTGCAGCAATGGGCGATGCTGCCGTTGCCACTAATCCTGATGCAAACTCTTCTTTCTACAATGGGGGGAAAACTGCCTTTAATGAGGCAAAATTTGGCATTGGGGCAACTTATACCCCGTGGCTAAGTGAACTTGGTGTAAGAAATCTTTTTCAATTGGCATTATCTGGGTACTATAAAATAGATAAAAACCAGGCATTAAGTTTTGGCGTAAGAGATTTTAGCCAGGGTGAGTTTTATTTTACTGACGATATGGGGCAGGCTATCAAAACTTTTAAGCCAAACGACATAGCCTTGGAAGTTGGTTATTCCCGTAAATTGTCTGAAACCTTTGGTCTTGGCGTAACGGGTCGTTATATAAACAGCAGGCTTGCGAGCAATGTTGGCAGTATCAGCAACTACAAAAGTGGTAATGCTGTAGCCGCAGATATTTCTGCGTTTTACAAAGGAAAAAATGGATTGAACTTCGGCCTTGCCTTAACCAATTTAGGCAGCAAAATGGATTACGGTAGTGCATCAAGCTACATACCTGCAAATATTTCATTAGGTACCTCTTATAACAAATCTATTGACAACGACAATAAGATAACGTTTACTGTTGAGGCCAACAAATTACTTGTACCAACACCACCAGACCCTACAGATGCTGCAAAAGTTGCAGCTTACGGATCGGAGGGTGTGGTAAGCAGCTGGTTTAAATCTTATGGATATGCACCGGGCGGCAGCAAAGAAAAGTTGCAAGAAGTACAGCTGGGCTTCGGTTCAGAATATTCTTACAAAGATCAGTTTTACTTACGTGGTGGCTATTTTTATGAAAATAAATTAAAAGGTAATAGAAATTATGCTACTGTAGGTGCAGGTGTTGTATATAAATCTACCGGATTTAACCTTTCTTATCTTATTCCTACAGGTAACAATACCAACAACAATGCTTTAAAAAATACATTTAGACTTTCTCTTTTATTCGCCTGCAAAAACACTAAATAATTAATCTAAACATTACTGTAATGAAAAAATCTATTTTAAAAATCAAGCAAATGATGATGGTGCTTGCCCTGCTTGCAGGCAGCTTTTCATCTTTTGCATCAAGCCACAGAGAGGCGCCGCTAATTTCTAACGATCCTCTGGCAGATAATACCGATGTATACGCTTTCAGAAGCCCTGATGATCCAAACACAGTTACTATTATATGTAACTGGATCCCTTTTGAATTGCCTGAAGGTGGACCAAACTATTACAACTTCGGTACAAATGTGCGCTACGAAATACACATTAAAAACAAAACCACAAGTACCGCAGATGATATTTTATATCGTTTCACCTTTAGTCAGGTAAATGAAGATCCTTCAACGTTTTTCAACATCCGTTTAGGAAAACAGAATCTTAAGAATACATATATATGTGAGAAGAGTGTAAACGGTAGCGCCTTCGTAACTATTGTTACAGGTGGTATAGTGCCGCCAAATAATATTGGTCCACGCTCTATAAACTCTGGTGTTGGTTTAAATGCACCTAGTTATGAGTCTTTAATGACAGCAGCTATTGCAACAGCTACTTCAGGTGAAAAAGTATTTTGTGGCCCGGTAGATGATCCTTTCTTTGTAGATCTTGGTGGTATATTCGATTTGGGTAATGTTCGCCCACAAGGCAATACTACTAATCCTACCATAGATGCCCTTAACAGACACAATTGTCATACAATCGCATTAAAAATTCCTATCAATCTTTTACAAAAAGATGGCAAAACAGCTGCACAGGCTACCAGTATTTTAGATGCTGATTATGTAATCGGTGTTTGGGCAAGTGCGAGCAGACAGCAAATCAAAACATTAACTTCTGGCAGCAGTTCAGCAACTTTATCCGGACCATTCGTTCAGGTATCTCGTTTGGGAATGCCATTGGTTAACGAAGCTATTATACCTGTAGGTATGAAGGATAAGTGGAACTCTTCTAATCCTGCAAACGATGTACAGTATGCAAAATACTTTACTAACCCTGAGTTGGCTTTGTATATGGATGACAGCCAGTTTGGTACTGCAGTTCCTGCATTAAATGCATTAAGAATACAGGCTCGCTCATTAGGTAGTTTCGATTTTAGAAATGGTAAACCAGGCTTGTTTAATTTAAAAGGGTCTCCAGCGTTAAACGGTACTGCATTGTCTGAAGCAGCATTTGGTGGGGTTTTGTTACCCGATAACATGAGCCCAAGAGCAGTAGATATCTTACCTATATTTTATACCGGTGTTCCAAACCTTGCCCCTTACCAGTTGGCAACAGGCAAAACAGGCGGTCCGTTATCTGCAGGTAAGCCTTTTATAAATAACTTTTTACCAACCCTTGGCGATATGCTTCGTTTAAATATGGCTGTACCAGTTACACCACGTAACGACCCTAAATTCAGCAGCCTTGGTATTATAAATGCAGCAGTTCTTGGTCTTACCGATCCTGCTTACAATGGCAGCACTGCGTTACAGTTTATTCCAAATATGGATGGTTTCCCTAATGGTAGAAGGTTGGAAGATGATGTTACAACTATCGAGCTCCAGGCAGTAAGTGGTGTAGCACTAGCAGCAATCGGATTGTTCTACGATGATTACATTCCCGGCCAATCACCTGTAACTAAAAATTTGGTTAATGTATTAAGTTTTAATTCAGGCCCAACAAAAAACGATACAACGTTTAAGCCTGCTTTCCCTTATGTACAAACACCATGGAGAGGATACGATTATACCATCAAACCAAGATTCTAAGCATTTTTAAATCATTATAAATACAAGTTAATATGAAACAATATTTTAAAAAACTTACTGCAATGTTGCTGTGTGCTGTCACATTTGCAATAACTGCTTCTGCCTCCAGTCACAGAGAAGCTCCATTGATCAGTAATGACCCACTTGCAGATAATACGGATGTATATGCATTCCGTAGCCCAACAGATTCAAGCAAGATCATTTTAATTGCCAACTATATTCCTTTCGAACACCCGGCAGGTGGTCC
>JANLVW010000788.1:0-1473 GCA_031364205.1 Ferruginibacter sp. | reverse complement strand
GGCCTTGGCAGCAGGTTAAAATCATTTGCTGTTATTCTGTTTGTAGGTATTTTATTTTTTGCAGAGCTATTGTTGAGAAGCATAGAAACCCTTGGCGGCAATTATATAGAAAAGATATTTGGCGGCGGCTGTATTTATTTTAAAATTGTGTTTAGCGAAGTAACAGCAGCCCTCATTGTGTCTACCTGGTTTGTAATTTTATTTAGGTTTCTTACGCATGGCCGTCCAAGGTGGAAGGCCTCATTTATTGGCGGGCTCCTCACCGGCATACTTTTTATTTGCGGGCGCTTTATTTTGAAAGCGTTATTGGTAAAGGGCAATGTAGGTTTACTTTATGGTGCATCTGGCTCCATGGTACTGGTATTGTTGTTTGTGTTTTACACTTCTTTTATGTTATATTTTGGGGCAAGTTTTATAAAAGTATATTCAGACAAAAAAGGTTGGGGATTGCATTATGACGGGCAGGTAGTTAAAGAATTAATTGTAAACGATGAAGTTCGAGCAGTGTAGAATTTAATGTTACAATTAAAAAAACCATACTTATAAAAGCAACAATATTTTAGTAATGTTATCTTTTAAAGTACGGTTTATATTTGTTTCAATGCCAAAATAATTCCATCTGCACTCGTCTGTTGTCTTGCTTTTATTTGATCTGCAACAACACTTTTGCATCTGCATTTTTGCCTATAAAAGTTGCAAGGTCACCCGCTGTTATAAAGCTGTTGAAATTATTTGCAACCGTTGCCAGCGGAATTTTATATTGCTCTGCAACTACAACCTGTAAAGCTGTTTTCATAAGATCATTGTTGGCAAAAGAGTTAAGTTTGGTATCCTCATTAAAGTTTGCTAAAAATCCCTGCTTCTTTGCTGCGCTGCCAAAAACAGAGCTTCCGCCAACCGTATTTAATACAGATTTAAGCAGCCTGGAAAGTAGAATTACACCCACTATTGTCGCAACTGTTTTAACCGCCGTTTTACCTATTGCTGCACCGCCAAGTATGCCGCCCTTTGCTGAATTTTTTGAACTGCTGCAACCCATAAAAGTTACGCTGCCAATCGCAATTAGCATGCAGTAAATGCTTAATTTTTTCATAGTATAAGTTTTATCATTAAAAATATTTATTTCACATTGGAATGAAATATCATGCTAGGGTTTAATGAAATGCGGGGTTTGGGAAAAGATTAGCATTTTCGGAAAAAACATAAAGCTTTTATGATACAATAAATTTTTTAATTCAGGAGTAGATTTCGTAAATATGGATATACAAATAAGGGGAATATTATTATTGCGTCATGATCTCCTGCTTCTTTTATTATTACATTCAACATCAGTAAAAGCGCAGGAAGTTTATAAAATATTCTTGGGTTTAAAATTCCATTTAGCTGCTTGCAGAATGGTGAAGAATCTTTCTGAAAAAAACCTCGGGAACCGCTAAACTTCAGCTTTTTTTCTATAGTATTGATTTTTTTATT
>JANLVW010000784.1:0-7147 GCA_031364205.1 Ferruginibacter sp. | reverse complement strand
CAACAGAACTTCCTCCAAATTTTAATACCTGCATGTGATTAATTTGTATATTTTTCAAAAATTCTTAAGGTTAATAATTAAGCATTTGTAAAAAGGTTTTATGCAGAAAATTACCCTTAACGGATCGTAACTTTATACGCGTATTTGTTGCAGTCATTGGCATTAAATGCCAAGTTGTGTTTTATTAAAATATGATCAAAAATGTAGGTCATATAATTTAAACTCAATATAGGATATTATTATTAGGTGATTATTATTTGAACTTTATAATTTATTCTTTGCTAATTATTTTTTCCTTAATTTGTTTTGCAAAACCAACTTAATTATGATAAAATTCAGCGAACTTAAAAAGGGTGGATATGTAATGGCTAATGCTGATGGAGATAGTAGAAGAGGAGAAATTGAAGATCTTGATAATGGTCATAAGCAGGTATGTGTAAATACAGGAGTGCAAAGTTTTTGGTTTGAAACAGAACAACTTTCGCCCATTGAATTAAACGAGAAAGAACTGATGAACTTTAAATTTCACAAAGAAGTTAAAGAGGATGGAACCATAAAATATATGAAAGGTGCATTTCGTATGCTGATACCCAAAGAAGGAGATTTTAGCAGAATGGAAATTTGGTACAGAGATGAACAAAGGCATTTTGAAGCACCTATTCCGTTGCATATTTTTCAAAATCATTTCTTTGAAATGACAAAAGTGTTTTTAAATACTGGTTCTTTTGATTAATTTTTTTCAATAGTTTATATACCTCCACTTAAAAGTGGAGGTTTTTTAATACCCTGAGATTTTAATATCCATTTGCTTAAACTTTTTTGAAAAGGCAAAATATAAAATCAAGATATTTGCACTCTCAATTTATGAAGATAAGCATCATCATACCAACGTTTAATGAAGAAGAAAATATTGAAAAAATTATTTCTTACCTCTTTAGTATAAAACAAAGAGAAAATATTGAGATCATAGTTACTGACGGTGCCAGCACAGACAATACAATTGAGGTTGCTAAAAAAAACGGAGTCGTAGTAACCCTTTCAAATATAAAAGGCAGAGCAGGCCAGATGAACCATGCTGTTAACTATGCTACCGGCGATGTACTTTATTTTATACATGCAGACAGCAGACCACCACTCACTTTTTTCTCAGATATTGAAAATGCTATCATTAAAGGTTACAGTTGCGGTTGTTACCGTTCGCAGTTTGACAGTAATAATTTTCTGCTAAAAATAAATGCATTTTTTACCCGATTAAATTTTCTTTTTTGCAGGGGAGGAGACCAGACAATTTTTGTAACTAGAGCTTTGTTTGAAAAAGTGGGTCCTTACAAAAACGAAATGCTGATAATGGAAGATTATGATTTTCTTGTCCGAATAAGAAAGCAGGGAAAGTTTAAACTGTTTAACAAGGCAACGATATTTTCTGCAAGAAAGTATGATGAAAACAGCTGGCTGAAAGTGCAGAAAGCAAATTTTAAAATTGTGCAGATGTACAAAAACGGAAAGTCGCAGCAGGAAATGCTGGACACATACAAACGCATGCTTAACTACCGAAAAAATGCATTTTAATGATAAAGTGATTTGGATAACGGGCGCATCGTCAGGGATTGGGGCAGAGCTTGCAATGCAATTAGCTGTTCAAAAAGCAAAACTAATACTTACTGCACGAAGCAAAGAAGAACTTATAAAAGTGCAACAAAAATGTTTAGAGCATACTGACTTTTGTAACATTGTAATTGCAGATCTTTCCAATCAATATGAAGCAGAAGAGTCTGTTGATAAAGCAATCAAACAATTTGATTGCATTGATGTGATTTTTTTAAATGCAGGGGTAACGCAGCGGTCTTTAGGTTTTGAAACAGAAACAAAAGTTTACAGGAAATTAATGGATATTAATTTTTTTGCCGCAGTTGTTATCACCCAAAGACTTTTTCCTTTTTTTAAAGAACAGGGTAGCGGACATATTGTTGCAATCAGCAGTATTGCAGGGTTAATGGGTTTTCCTTATAGAAGTGGCTATGCAGCATCCAAACATGCATTGCAGGGTTATTTTGAAACCCTGCAAACAGAAGATGCTGTTAATGGGTTACGCTATACAATTGTAAGCCCAGGCAGAATAAATACAGCTATTTCTAAGTCGGCTCTCACAAAAGATGGTTCGCCTCATTTAAAAAATGATGTGGGCCAAATGAATGGAATCCCCGTGCAAAAGTGTGTACAACAAATTTTAAAGGCTGTAAAAAATAATAAAAAACATATTATTATTGCACGGGGAGAATATTGGCTATGGGTAATAAAACTAATTGTACCATCGTTGTTTTACAGAATAGCAAACAAAAAAGGAGTGATTAATTAAAAATAGATAAACTGTTTTTTTTCGTAACTAGTTTTCATTATGCACGACTACATAACAGGAATTCAACAGATTGGAATTGGTGTAAAAAAACTGAGAGAAAGTAACCTTTTTTACAAAGATATTTTTGGTTTGGATGTATTGATTTTTGATGATACATCCGATGCACATTTGATGACCCAATATACCGGCAATAAAGTTTATAACAGGCAGGCTGTCTTAACTATGAACTTGGCAGGCGGCGGGGGTTTTGAAATATGGCAGTATAATAATCGGGAACCCAAAAAAAGTGAAGTGCAAATAAAATATGGCGATGTTGGTATATGTGCGGCAAAAATAAAATGCTTTGACATTCAAGAAACTCATACTTTTTTATCGTCTAAAAAAAATCTTTTAATTTCACCTATTCAAAATGATCCTGTAAAAGCATCTCATTTTTGGGTAAAAGATTACATAGGTAACAGTTTTAATTTAATTCAGGGAGACCAATGGTTTAAAAATTCTGATAGTAAAACGGGTGGGGTAGCAGGTGCTGTTATTGGTGTTTCAAATATCGAAAATGCACTTCCCTTTTATCGAAATTTTATAGGTATCCATGAAATTATTTTTGATGTAACTGGAAATTATTTAGATAATTATGAGGGCGTCAAAATATATTGCAGAAGAGTTTTACTCAAAAAAAAAGTAACAGGATGTGGCGCTTTTAGTAAACTTTTAGGATCTGTAGAAATTGAACTTGTGCAGCGATTGGATGGTAAAGCTGTAAAAATATTTAAAGATAGATTCTGGGGAGATTGTGGTTTTATACATTTATGTTTTGATGTCTTAAATATGGATGGGTTGAAAAAACACGCAGATTCTTTGGGAATTAAATTTACTGTAGACAGCCATGAATCTTTTGCAATGGATAATGCTTCAGGCAGGTTTTGTTATACTGAAGACCCAGACGGCACGCTGATAGAACTGGTGGAAACACATAAAATTCCGCTTTTAAAAAAACTTGGTTTGTATTTAAATGTCAAGAAAAGAAAACGGAAAAAACCTTTGCCGGATTGGATGATAAATCTTTTATCTCTAAGCAAAGTAAAATAATACTTTAAAGCCACTCGGGTGGGATATCCTTTTCTTCATCAAGATCATTTAAAACCGGAAGTGTGCTAAAAGATAATTTTTCATTTTTAAAATCAAGTATTGTCTGGCTATAAACATTTGATGTACTCCATTGTTTATTCTTAAAAAGTGCAGGAATTAAATGTTTTGTGCCCAGTAAATAATATCCGCCGTCTTGTGCTTCACCAATTACTGTATCATGGTTTTCTAACTTGTTAAAAGCTGTATTCACAATGTCTGCTGAAAGTTTTGGGCAATCACTCCCAATTATAATACATTTTTGAAAGTTCTTTTCAAAAATCAATTTAAAAGCATGTTGCATCTTGTCTACTAAAGTGTCACCAATTTGCAACTCGCAGGAGAATGTATCCCAAAAATTATCTAGTGTAGGTTCCGTTAAAAATATAAATGTTTCGGCATTTGTTTCCTTTACTAATGCACGGGTATGAATTAACAGTTTGCTATAAATATCTAAAGCTTTATTATTACCAATAGTGACTGCCAACCTTGTTTTTACTTTACCCAGCTCAGGTTTTCGAGCAAAAATAATCAATGCATTTTTAATGTTTTCTTTCATTGAACAACTATGAATTAGGTAAGAATATTTCACTTAATAAAAAGTAAAATAATGTAGTATTTTTATCAATTTAGACTCACAAACTTCTAATTCTATTAAGAACCATTAACAATGCTTAAACATTTGTAACCTTATTTTTGCCCTCATCGAAAATTTTTTCAGATTTTAAATTATAGTTTATAAGACAATACATCTACTCTAAAAACGTTTTTATATTATAACCAATATCGTATATGAAATTAATTAAAGTAAACAAACTCTATATTACCTTTTTTGGCATCGTTGCTTTTATGTTACATCTTCCATTTGCATTTTCCAATACAAAATTCTCTTCCTTAAAAGTAAAAAACATTATTAAGCCTGTTTCAGTTCCATCTAACAAATTATTTTCTTCAACAAAAATGTATGACAGCTTAAAGTTAAATATTTCAGGGCTATCTGAGCAAGCATTTAATTATGCATTTAAGGGTTATCAATTTTTAAAATTAAAAGGTAAAATTGGTAATGACAATATTTTATCTATTGTAGATTTTTCCAGGCCTTCATCACAAAAACGACTTTTTGTTATTGATTTAAAGAATTTTAAAGTTCTTTTTAATACATATGTTGCACATGGGCAAAAAAGCGGCACTGCAATGGCAACTCAGTTTTCAAATATTCCCGAAAGTTACCAGAGTAGTTTGGGGTTTTACACAACATCTTCTACTTACATTGGTAAAAATGGATATTCCATGCACTTGGAAGGAATGGAATACGGCATTAATGATAAGGCCGAATCAAGAGCTATTGTAATGCATGGGGCTGCTTATGTAAATGAAAATATAATTCACGATCGTGGATATATCGGCAGAAGCTGGGGATGCCCTGCAGTTCCGGAAAAATTAAATAAACCAATTATTGATAAAATTAAAAATGGTACATGTCTGTTTATATTTAGTGAAAACAACAGATACTTGAATTCTTCAAAAATTTTAAACAGTTAGTTATAATTATTTAAAAATTTTTAAAAAAGTTTAATGCATTAATTAAACTTTTTTTAGTTTTATACCTTTAAACGACTTTGCTGATAATATGCCAAAATATCTACTAACAAGCAGTTTTTTTATTTTATTTGCATTTACAACATTTGCACAGTTAAACCACAATGACTCAACTAAAATTAGTAATGAATTAGATGAAGAACTCTTTAATATTCTAAAAAATCAAAAATCTTCTGGTCATTTTAATTTCACGGTGGGTATTGGTAACAAACTTTTTAGTGTAAAAAATAATGCTTTAAACTCTTTTCAGTCTCAGGTAAATAAATTGTTTTTTACAGGTGCTCTAAATTACCAGAATAAAAGCGGTTTTAATCTTTCGATAATGCCGTACGTAGCCTGTAATAAAGGTGAATTAAAAGTGTACCAGACGGCTGTTACGCCGGGTTATAATTTATCCGCTAACAATATTGATCTTAGCTTTTCTTACACCCGCTATTTTGCAGATTACAAAGCATACAACTCAAACGCTACTTATCAAAATGATTTTTATACCACCATCAAATACATAAAACCGTTTTTGCAGCCATCATTTTCGCTTGGTTATACAACCGGTAGGTTTAAAGAAATAAATATTGATACAATTAAGAATTTAAATAATAGAATTGTAAGAGACAGTACAAATAATAATATTAAGAACTTTTCAATGTCTTTGGGTTTAGAACACAGTTTTGAATTTGAAAATTTTCTTCATGCTGACGGAAATCTTTCTTTTAGGCCACAATTACTAATAATTGCCGGGAGTGAAAAATTTGCTGTAATTCATACCAATAAAAATTACAATACTTTAATTAATAGGAGCAAGAAATTTAAATCAAGGACCCAAAAATTAAATGATGCATTTAATCTGCAGTCTCTTGCATTATCTCTTGATGTCACATATATCATTGGTAAATTTTCTTTATCGCCAAATATTTATGTAGATTATTATATGCATGGTACAAAAGAGAAAAGATTTACAACTGTGTATTCTCTTACTGCAGGAATATCTTTTTAACTTGGCATTTCTACTAGAATTTGTATTTCTTATCTTCGTAAAAAATTGATAATGAGTTTTCGTAAAGTTTTAAGAGGAACAGGCGTTGCAATAATTACTCCTTTTGCGGGAGATCTTTCAGTAGATTTTGAAGCATTGGGTAATGTACTTGATTACAACATTAATAATGGCGTAAACTATATTGTCACTTTAGGAACAACGGGCGAAACTCCGGTCCTTTCGTCTGAAGAAAAAAAGGAAATTATACATTTTACTGAAAAACATATAGCTGGGCGTGTACCAATGGTTATAGGTATGGGCGGCAACGATACAGCAGCTGTAGTAAAAGATTTACAAACATATCCCCTCGATGGAGCTGTTGCTGTTTTGAGTGCAAGTCCCTATTATAACAAGCCATCACAGGAAGGTATTTACGAGCATTATAAAGCACTGGCAGCTGCATCTCCAAAACCTGTTATATTATACAATGTTCCTGGGCGTACGGGTAGAAATATGAATGCTTCAACAACACTGAGACTTGCACAAATTGAAAATATTGCAGGGATTAAAGAAGCAAGTAATGATATACAGCAGGTGATGGAAATTTTAAAAGGCAGACCTGAAAACTTTGCTGTTATAAGTGGTGATGATGATTTGGTTTTGCCTGAAATGGCCTGTGGTATTGACGGTGTAATAAGTGTAGCCGCAAATGCTTTTCCAAAGTTGTTTTCTCAAATGGTAAATTATGGCTTAAATTATAATTTTACAGAAGCAGTGAACTTAAACAATCAGTTGCTTGAAGTTTATAAACTATTGTTTGTAGAAAATAATCCTGCAGGTGTTAAAGCATTTTTATTTGAAATGGATTTGATTGAAAATAGCCTCCGTTTACCTGGTGTGCCGCTAAGTGATGAACTTCATAGACGGGTAAAAAAATATCTGGCAGATAATAAGGTTTCGTGAAATTTTATTTATGTGCCATATTAATCATTGCAAGTGCTTTAAAGGTAATTGCACAAAATGGTGACAGCTCTATAAAATACATCTGGGTTAATGAAAAAACGCCCATTAGTGCTGTTATAGAAATTTATGGG
>JANLVW010000778.1:0-2927 GCA_031364205.1 Ferruginibacter sp. | reverse complement strand
CAAAAATGCTCATTAAACAAATAAGTTGCGTATCATTATTTGTATTAATTTCTTTTTTATCAAAATCACAACTTGTAACAAAGTTTAGTGCTACTCCACTTTCAGGGTGCGCACCTTTCACAGTAAATTTTTCGGATCAATCAATCGGTAATCCAAATTATTGGAAATGGGATTTGGGAAACAGCACAGTATCTTTTCTACGTAACCCTTCTACAATTTATTTAAACCCTGGAATTTATAGTGTAAAACTGGTAATTCGCAATGCTGCGGGTTTGGCAGATTCTTTAACTCAAACCCAGTACATCAATGTTTATGCAAAACCGGTAACTAATTTTTCTGCATCGCCTTTAACAGGCTGCTTTCCATTGCAAGTAAATTTTACAGATATGAGTACCCCGGGCAGTGGTACTATTACAAAATGGTTATGGGATTTCGGTGATGGAAATACATCCACACAAAAAAATCCAACGCATACATATACTGCACCAGGAAATTATACAATCCTTTTAGTGGTGATAAATTCAAATGGCTGTTCAAAATCTTTTACTAAATCAAATTATATTTCAATAAACAATGGAGTTAATGCCCTTTTTACAAATTCAGCTCCTTCAAGTTGTTCTGCCCCACAAACAATAAATTTTCAAAACCAGTCTACAGGAACAGGAACAATTTCTTATAAATGGCTGTTTGGAGATGGAAACACTTCAAATCTTACAAACCCACAACACACATATAATTCAGCGGGAAATTACACGGTTTCACTTATCGTTACAAATACTACCGGGTGTACAGACACGGCTATGCATTTAAATTCAATTATTATTGGTTCAGTCAATGCTGACTTTTCAGTACCAACAAATATTTGCGCAGGAAATTCTTTTACAATAACCAATACCTCATTGCCAACTCCTTTAGGTGCAACCTGGAACTTTGGAGATGGAACAACATCTGCTGCTATTAGCCCTGTAAAAATATACACTGCAGCAGGCACGTATAACGTTACACTGGTGAGCGATTTTGGTGGCTGCCAAGCAACTAAAAATAAATCAATAACAGTAATCGCTAAGCCAATAGCCGGATTTTCTGCTTCACCTTTAACTTCCTGCAGTACCCCGCTAAATGTAAATTTTCTAAATTCATCTACCGGTAGTGTAACAAGTCAATGGTTGTTCGGAGACGGTTCAACTTCAACTTCTGCAACCCCCAATCATAATTATACCACTCCGGGCAATTACACAGTTACGCTTATATCTACCAATTCTAATGGCTGTTCAGACACTTTAGTTAAAACAGATTATATAAAAATTCAACTTCCGGTTGCAATTATAAATAATTTACCTCAACAAGGTTGTGCACCACTTGCTGTTACATTTGGTTCCACAGTAAAAAGTTCGGACCCTGTATCAAGTTATTTGTGGAATTTTGGGAATGGGATTACATCTACACAAGCAAACCCTACTTATACATTTACACCCGGCAATTATGATATTCAATTAATTATTACTACTACAAATGGTTGTAAGGATACTGCACTAGTTTTACAAGGAGTAAAAGCAGCTGTTAAGCCTATTCCTAATTTCTCCGCCACGCCCCGAGATATCTGCGCAAAATTACCTGTTCAATTTTCAGATTTAAGTACAGGACCAATTACAACATGGGACTGGAATTTTGGAGATGGCTCACATTCTAATCTGCAAAACCCAATGCATAGTTATGCAGACACCGGTTTGTTTACAATAACGTTAATAGTGGGAAATAATGGTTGCTTTGATACACTGAAGATTCCAAATTATATTCATGTAAAACCACCAATTGCTGTTTTTACTGTTGTGGGAACTTGCGCCAATAAATTTCTAAAAATCTTTACGGATCAGTCAATAGGAGCAGATAGCTGGAATTGGGATTTTGGTGACGGTACTACCTCAACATTAAAAAACCAGTCACATACATATGCTTCTGTAGGAACTTACTCGGTTTCGCTAACAGTGACAAATCTATCAACGGGTTGTGATTATACCAAAACAATACAAATTAGGGTGGCTGATGAGCAGGCATTGTTTACCGCCTCAGCACTGGAGATATGTAGGAATAGCTCAACAACATTTAACGCAACATCCATACAGGGAACTCCGGCAATAGTAAGTTATGAATGGAATTTTGGAGATGGAAGCACAGCTTCAAATAATAATGTGATTCACACTTATTTGCAAACAGGTTTATATACTGTTACTTTAAAAATTACTGATGTAAATGGTTGTATAGATTCTATCGTTAAAAATAATTACATAAAAGTTGTTGGTCCGACGGCTGCTTTTGCACCTGCTACACCGGGCAGTTGTCTAAATGCTGCTGTAACTTTTAATGATTTATCTACCACTTATGGTTCACATCCATTATCCTCATGGTATTGGAATTATGGTGATGGTATGTATGATATGCTTTCCAAAGCACCCTTTCAACATATGTATTCCAATTCAGGTGTATATTCTGTATCTCTTAAAATTAAAGATAGTTTTGGATGTACTGATAGTACAAAGTTGAATAATGCTTTAATTATCTCAACACCTGTTGCAAATTATACTAGTATTGACACATTATCCTGCCCCGGAAAACCGGTAATATTTCAAAGTCAATCGACAGGTAATTCCCTTACGTATGCATGGACTTTTGGTGATGGAGGAACAAGCACTTTAATGAATCCTGTACATGTATTTACTGCTGATGGAAATTATTCAATAAGTCTTACTGTAACCGATGTTTATGGTTGTACTAATACCAAATCAATCTCACAATATATAATTGTAAATACTCCTGTTGCCAATTTTACGGTATCGGATTCTTTTACTACCTGCCCTCCATTAATTATGCATTTCACTAATTCTTCTCAGCATGTACAATCATATGTCTGGGACTTTGGCGATGGAGGT
>JANLVW010000765.1:0-1845 GCA_031364205.1 Ferruginibacter sp. | reverse complement strand
AATAAAAAAGTAGCACAGCGGGCAAAGGCTTTACAAATACCAATGCGCACTGGTACTTCGAGCAGAATCTATCATTGGTTAACCTGCACCAAACTGGTGCCGTTACGCAGAAAAACTTCTGCACTGCACGAAGCACAGTTAAACATACGATTACTTGCACCGCTTGGCATAAATAAAATATACAGCATTACAACACTTCAAACATTTTTTGGTATCCAAAATTTAGAACCTCTGCAGCAGCAATATCAGCAATTTCTTGAGAAAAATAAATTCAATATCGTTATTCATCCAAAATCTCAGGGCAGTTCACGAGAGTGGCCAATAGAGCATTTTACGACATTGATAAATATGCTTGACGAAGAAAAATACAATATCATTTTATCAGGTGTTGAAAAAGAAAAACCATTTGTTCAGCAGATTATTGATGGGCTCAATAAACCTATAATTAACCTTGCAGGTATTTTACCGCTTAGTCAGTTTATAACGTTTTTAAAATATTGCGATGGCATTGTAGCTAATGCTACAGGATCGCTGCATGTAGGGGCAGCATTGGGTATACATGCGTTTGGTATTTATCCGCCAATAAAACCAATACACCCTTGCAGATGGGCGCCGCTTGGGCCAAAAGTGCACGTATTTGTATTGGATAAAAATTGTAACGTTTGTAAAAACAATAAAAACTTCTGCGCTTGTGTTAATGCCATTAAGCCAATTGAAATTAAAATAGCCTTGGATAAAGCTGCGTCTCAAAAACAAATTATTTCAGTAATATGATACAAAAAAAGCAGCTTGTTTTTGATGCAGAACGAATGAAATATCCCCACACAGGTTTATATCATTATTGTTTGCAGCTGGGCTTGGCTTTGCAAAAAATGGTTGATGAAAATACAGAAGAATTAAAATTCTATGTACGTCCCGGTCATGAAAAGGTATTTGGTAAAGATGCACTGTACATAGAACAAAACGGACTGCACAAGTTTTTTATGCCAACTACCAATTCAACGGTTTGGCACACAACTTACCAGGCTACCAATTATTTTCCGTTCAGAAAAAAAGTAAAAATTGTTTTCACCATACATGATTTAAATGTTGTGCACGAAAATAAAATGAGCCCAAAAAGATTAAAAAAAGAACTGGATAAAATACAGAAAAGAATTGATGCGGCAGATCACATTGTTGCTATTTCTCATTTTACCCTGGCAGATGTAAAACAACATTTAAAACTAAATAATAAGCCAGCAACGGTTATACATAACGGTTGTAACATACAGCTGATACAGCATATAACAGAACCGCAAAACCTTCCTAAGGCTGAATTTTTATTTACACTTGGCACCATCAATGCCAAAAAAAATTTTCTTGTATTGCCTTGTTTGCTGGTAGGCAACAGCTTGCAATTATTCATCGCTGGCATAACAGATGATGAAAATTATAAAGAGATTATAATTAAAGAGGCTGAAAAAAATGGCGTAGCAGAAAGAGTAATTTTTGCGGGTGCTATAAATGAGAATGACAAACAATGGTACATGAAAAACTGTAAAGCTTTTCTATTTCCTTCATTGGCGGAAGGTTTTGGATTGCCGGTTATAGAAGCCATGTATTTTGGCAGGCCTGTTATATTATCGACAGCTACAGCACTGCCCGAAATTGGTGGGAATGAAGCTTATTATTTTGATGATTTTGAACCTGAGAATATGAGGTCAGTTCTTACAGACGCCTTAAAGAATTACAAAGAAAATCCTGATGCAGAGAGTAAAATTACAGCAAGGGCAAAAATGTTCACTTGGGAAGATGCTGCAAAAAAATATTTTGAAGTGTACAGAAGTCTTTATTAATTTTTAACTT
>JANLVW010000709.1:0-1496 GCA_031364205.1 Ferruginibacter sp. | reverse complement strand
CTCATGTATACCAACTATATTAAAATTAGATGCATGTAATGTTGAACCTACATTAATAATATCTTCTTTTTGCTTAATTACAAGAGTTGAAGAATCATAGTTTCTTTGAACCTTGTCTCTTTGAGAAACAACTAAAGCTTTTTCTGAAATTAACTGCGTTTTTTGCTGTTGCAAAACTGCAACCTGCTCTTTATATCCATCTATATCGCCATTAAATGAACTAATCAATCTTTTAGCTTCTGCTAATTCTGATTGTGTAGCATTTGATTTATTTAGCAATTGCTGGATTCTAGTTTTCTTTTCACCAATTTCTCTGTCTTTTACAGTTATTGAACTATCTTTTTTAGAATTGGACGTTTTTAATATATCATATCTTGACGCTGCATCTTCAAGTTCTTTTTGAAGTTGATCTTTTTGTGTAGATGTAGTTGCAATCATCGTTTCCTTCTGATCAATTACTGTCTTTGTTTGGTTTTTATCATATATAATGTAACCCCAAGTACCAAGTAATGCAACTACAAGTATTGCTGTAATAATTGCAGGAAGGTTGTTTTTTTTAGTTGTTACAACAGTCTTTTGTTGTAAAGGTGTTTGTTCTGCTTCGGGATAGTTTTCGAATGCCATGATATAAATTTTAAAAATGAAGTAAATTTAATTTAGAGTCAAGTATAATTTAATGCAATAATTTCGTTTTTGATAATTTGCGACCTATTTACGAATACTGTGCCAAAAATTATTAAAATAAATTTAAGATACAATAATGATTACATATAATTGATTATGAGTGTTGAAAAAATAATTGGAAGCTGGAAAAAGAAAATTTTTAAACCGGTTTATTGGATGGAAGGTGAAGAAGAATATTACATAGATCAGGTTATAAATTATGCAGAACATAAGTTGCTGCCTGTGTCAGAAGCAGAATTTAACCTTACAGTTTTTTATGGTAAAGATGCAGATTGGGCTGAAATCATAAATGCCTGCAGAAGGTATCCGATGTTTGCAGAAAAACAGGTGGTTATATTAAAGGAAGCCCAGCACATGAAGGAGATAGATAAGCTGGAAGCTTACGTAGCATCGCCACTTGCTACCACAATATTTGTTGTAGGTTTTAAAGCAAAAGGCGTTGATAAAAGAACGAAACTTTATAAAATTTTACAGACTAATGCCGAAGTTTTAACCACAAAAAAAATTGCAGAAGGAAAAATGCAGGAATGGATTATCGAATTAGCTCTCTCTAAGGGATACAGTATTAATCCAAAATCGGCAGCCTTGCTGGAAGAACATACAGGAAACGATTTAAGTAGAATCGCAAACGAAATTGATAAACTCTCTGTAAATCTCCAATATAAAAAAACTATTGATGACGACGATATAGAAAAATTTATCGGCATAAGCAAAGAGTACAATGTGTTTGAATTGCAGGCTGCTGTTGCAAAAAAAGATCTTGCAAAATGTATTAAAATAATAAATTATTTTGATGCCAATCCCAAGGCAGC
>JANLVW010000707.1:0-1992 GCA_031364205.1 Ferruginibacter sp. | reverse complement strand
ATGAACTTACAGGATTTATATTTAAGTAATGTGAATCTTAGAATGAATGAGGTAATTAAAGTGATGGCTGTAGTAACATGTTTGCTTGCACCTGCAACAGTTATTGGTGGAATTTTCGGGATGAACTTTGATTCTATTCCCTACTACATAACAATTGGGGCTTTTTTATAAGTGTAAGATTAATGCTTATTATCCCAATTATAATGATAAGCGCCTTTAGAAAACGGGGATGGTTTTAATTTTTATGTAAGAATTATTTCCAACTACACACAAATTTTTACAAACAGAAAAATAAAATAAAATTTTAGCGGTTCACTCTCTTTTACAATGCATCGAAAGGGATAGACGGGGCTGTAGCTTTCTTTTTAAATACCGGCACTGTGCTGCAGGGCTCACCATACATAATACTTTTTGCAACAGGTCTCAATTTTTGTGTAATGGCAATATACGCCGATTCGCCAATCGGTAATTCTCCGCAACCTTTTATTACAAGTCTTGCCTCATTATATATGGCTGTATCTATTAGTTCAATATTGCGCAACAAAATTGTTTCTTTTGCAAATAATTCTGTTCCGTAAATTATTTCTCTTGCTATAGGTTGCAGTAAGCTTGCCACAAGCATATATGCCCATACCGGTATTACAGCATCAGCACTGCAGGTAAGCGCTACAATTTTGTAGGAATAAATTTCAGTATCCAATATTTTAAGCGCATCTCTAAAATCTTTTTCTTTTAAAATTAAACCCATAAAAAGATATTCCTTCATATCAAAAACAGCCACATTTTGTTTTGGATAATAGTCTTCCAGGTCCAAAGTTATAATGCCACTCTCCGCAACTTTATTTACAAACATTGTTTCCATGTTGCAAAATTAAATTAATTTGATTTGCTTACTCATATTCTTTGTTTTGCAGCAACAACATTAACAAATAATAACCCAGTTGAAATTTCAACCGGGGCTTTTAATAAAATTGTACCAAATTAGAAAAATTTTGCTCTGGTATCTTTAATATCAGCCTGCTTTCTCAAAGCTTCAAACCAGTTGTTTGTTTGCTGGCGAATTGCAGCAAACCTGGCTGTTGTTTGTGCTGCCTTTTCATCTGCAGAAGGTTCTGCTTTTTGTTGAACACCCAATACTTTTACCACATAAACACCACTTGTTCCAATTATTGGTGAAGATACTTTTGTTGTATACTCTTTATTAAAAGCTGCACCAATTACTTTAGGTTCTGCACCGATGCCATTAATAATTCTGACTGCCATTGTTATGGTTGAGTCTGCACCTGCGCTAAGAACTTGTTTATTGTAAGCCGCTGCAGCAGTTTCCAAAGTAGGTGTTGGGCCCAGTTTAGCCGTAATCAGTTCTGCTTTTTTCCTGTTTCTCACAATCACTTCAGCACCAACTCTTGCTGTAGCTGGATCTTGTGTTCCTGAACTGTAAATTTTATTTACGGTTGCAACAACAAAATCATCTCCTATAACAATTGGTTCACTTACATCTCCTTGTTTAGCATCGAAAGACCATCTTACTAAAGATCTTGCATCCTGCATATTGCCTACAGTAAAATCATTCTCTTTTAACGTTGTGGGAAACTCAACTAAACTTAGCCCGTTTTTAGCCGCATAATCAGCCAGAGCTTTTGAGTTTTTTTGTGCCGCAGCTTTTGATGAAGCAAGACTTGCAGCGTTAATCGTTTCATCGCTAGATAAAATTGGCTTTGCTAGAAATGCAATTTTGTAAGCCGGTTTAAAATTACTTTGAGCTAATATATCTATAATATGATAACCAAATTGTGTTTTTACCACTGCTTTTTCTCCTACACTTTTATTAAACGTAAAGTCGTTAAATTCTGATACCATTGCTCCATATCCAAAAGTTCCGAGGTCACCTCCCTTTGCGGAACTTCCATCAGAAGAAAATTTTAAAGCCAAAGCTCCAAAATCTGCTCCTGATTTTATTGCAGCCAAAATACTGTCAGCAAGTTTTTTTGC
>JANLVW010000698.1:0-2851 GCA_031364205.1 Ferruginibacter sp. | reverse complement strand
GCTAACAGCCCAAACAGTTTTTTTAATAGTTTAATCCCATAGCGTTTCGTACCTCCTTCATGGTAGCATGGGCACTTGTATTGGCTTTTTCGGCGCCCTGTTTTAATATTTGTTCCAGCATTTGTTCATCGGCTAATAAATCTGTAGCTTTTTGCCGGATGGGTGCTATAAAATTCACCATGTTTTCGCCAAGTTCTTTTTTTAAATCGCCATAGCGGATGGAAGCATTGTTAAAATCTGCTGTGTATTTTTCAATTTTGTCTGCGGGACTTACCAGTTTCATAAGCGCAAAAATATTTTCAATATAATCGGGCATCACTGTATTTTTTTCTGTTGGTCCACCATCAGTTTTGGCTTTCATTACCTTTTTTCTGATGGTATCATCATCGTCTGCAAGGTATAAAGTAGCGGCCTGGTTTTCGCTTTTGCTCATTTTACCGGTACCATCTAATGAAGGCACTTTAACCAACTCAACGTTGTAATTAAAAGCTTTTGGCTCGGGAAAAATATTGCCATATCTGTGGTTAAAACGATTTGCAAATGTGCGGGCCATTTCAAGGTGTTGTTCCTGATCTTTACCAACAGGAATATAACTTGCCCGATGCAATAAGATATCTGCTGCCTGTAACACCGGGTAGGTAAGCAGACCAGCATTTATATTATCAGGATTCTGACGTGCCTTGTCTTTAAAAGTAACCGTTTTTTCCAGCTCCCCCATGTAAGCAAGCATATTAAGGTATAAATATAATTCTGATGTTTCTCTTACATGGCTCTGGCAATAAAACGCAGCCTTATCGGGGTCTAAACCGCAGGCAATATTTTCTGCAACCACACGGTAAATATTTTGTTTTAACTGCTTGGTATCAGGATGGGTTGTAAGCGAATGCAGATCTGCCACCATAAAGTAGCATTCAAATTCATTCTGCATTTTTACATAATTGCGTATAGCACCAAAATAGTTTCCTAAATGTAAAAAGCCGGTAGGCCTAATACCACTCATCACTATATTTTTTGGTGTATTTATTAATAGTTCGTTCATGGCTGTAATATTGCGGCGAAGTTAATTAAATCTGAAGCCTGTTTTTTTCATTTTTTGTAATGAAGTCCGTCCATGTAAAAGGCAAATTGCTCTGCCTATTAATTACTAAATTTGTAAGATGGAGATAAATGATGCATTGTTTGAAAAACTTGCAAACCTTGCCAAATTAAAATTTGATGAAACGGAAAAGCTGCAGATAAAAAATGATTTGCAGAATATGATTGGTTTTATTGAAAAAATGAATGATCTCGATACTTCTAATCTAGAGCCGCTGCTGCACATGACAGCCAATGTAAATATGTGGCGGGAAGATGTAATTACAGGAAGTATAACGAATGAAGAAGCTATGCAAAACGCCTCAAATAAAAATGCACCTTTTTTTATTGTACCAAAAGTTATAATAAAATAATTCTATAAATTTAAAATATGCATTCTTCTCCAATTCTTGAATTGCAAAATATTAAAAAAAGTTATTTTCTTGGCAAGCAGGAATTGCCTGTGCTAAAAGGAATTACCATGGATATTTTTAAAAATGATTATGTAGCTTTAATGGGTCCGAGCGGCAGTGGGAAATCAACTCTAATGAATATTTTGGGTTGCCTCGATTCACCAACCGGTGGAAAATACATTTTAAATGGGAAAGATGTGAGCCGTATGGAAGATGATGATCTTGCAGCTGTTAGAAATAAAGAAATTGGATTTGTTTTTCAACAATTTAATTTACTGCCACGGTTAACTGCAGCGGAGAATGTGGCGCTACCATTGATATACAGCGGCATTGGTAAAAAAGAAAGAGCTGAAAGGGCAGAAGCAGTTTTAAAACAGGTTAGACTGGAAGATAGAATGTACCACAAACCCAATGAACTAAGTGGTGGGCAATGCCAACGTGTAGCCATTGCAAGAGCGCTAATAAATAATCCTGCAATTATTTTAGCAGATGAACCTACAGGAAATTTAGACTCCAAAACTTCTCATGAAATAATGGATATTTTAGGAAAAATACACAGCGATGGTAATACGATTGTACTTGTTACACATGAGGAAGATATTGCCGGTTTTGCAAGAAGAGTTATCCGGTTAAAAGACGGATTAATAGAGACCGATAAAATAAATGAAAATCCTTCTCTAGCAAATTATTAAATACAAACAAACCCCTTTTATTTTAATATATGGCTTTTAAAATTTATACTAAAACCGGTGATGAAGGAAAAACAAGTCTTATTGGTGGAACAAAAGTTCCCAAAAGCCATATTAGAATTGAAAGTTATGGTACCGTAGACGAATTAAATTCTTACATAGGATTGTGCGGCGATTTAATAGAAAATGAAGGTTGTAAAATCATTTTAAAAGAAATACAGGATCGTCTATTTACCATTGGTTCATCCCTTGCTTGTGATCCCGAGAAAGAACCGCTTATGAAAATTCCGGATCTTTTAGAAGAAGATATTATTTTTTTGGAGAAAGATATTGACAAAATGATGGATGCATTACCACCAATGAAATTTTTTGTATTACCCGGTGGTCATCCTGCCGTTTCTACCTTACATATTACCCGTTGTGTTTGCAGACGTGCAGAGCGTATTTGTGTGCACATGAAAGAAGATAATATTTTTGTTGATGAACTTGTAATAAAATACTTAAACAGATTAAGTGATCATTTGTTTGCATTGTCAAGATATATATCTCATTTACTGAATGTACCAGAAGTAAAGTGGATACCAAGAATAAAAAAATAAATTACTTTTTTGAATCAGGTTTAAATGCTCCTTCGGGTTGTGTTGGATTTTTTTCGTTGTATCCTTTTTGAACAGG
>JANLVW010000667.1:0-5530 GCA_031364205.1 Ferruginibacter sp. | reverse complement strand
AATAAAACAAATTATTCATAAAACCTGTTTACCTACTTATGATGTATTTGATGAAGACCGTTATTTTGAACCTGCAACCGCATGGGATGTAGTGGAATACAAAGGCAGAAAATTTGCCGTAACTGTTTGTGAAGATATCTGGAACCTTGGCGATAATCCACTTTACACCAATTGTCCGATGGATAATCTTATTCAACAGGGGCCGGATATAATGCTTAATATGTCAGCATCCCCTTTTGACTACACACACGATGAAGACCGATACGCCGCTATTAAAGCCAATGTTCTCAAATATAAAATTCCACTTTTTTATGTGAATGCTGTAGGCAGCCAAACCGAAATTGTTTTTGACGGCAACTCGCTTGCTTTTGATAAACATGCAAATCTTTGTGGTAAACTTGCCTCTTGTAAAGAAGATATGCAATCGTTTTTTTTAAATGATGATGGAACAATACAGGGAGAAATTCTGCAGCAATCAACCCATGCGCCTGACAGAGAATTAAAACCTGATACACTTACAGAAACGCTCAATATTCCATTAATTTATGAAGCACTCATTTTGGGTATCAAAGATTATTTTACTAAAATGGGTTTTAAGAAAGCAATACTTGGCAGCAGTGGCGGGATTGACAGTGCTGTTGTACTCGCACTTGCGTGCGATGCATTGGGGGCAGAAAATGTTAGGGCTCTTTTAATGCCATCGCCATATTCAACCGGACATTCGGTAACTGATGCAGAGCAGTTAAGCATCAATTTAAAAAATGAATACAGCATCATACCTATTAAAAATATTTACGAAAGTTTTTTAACTGAGTTAAAACCATTGTTTGCAGATTTGCCATTTAGTATAGCTGAAGAAAATATACAGAGCCGCACAAGAGGAAATTTATTAATGGCGGTTGCCAATAAATTTGGATATATATTGTTGAACACATCTAACAAAAGTGAACTTGCCACCGGTTATGGTACGCTTTATGGAGATATGGCCGGCGGCATTGGGGTTTTAGGAGATTGTTACAAACTGCAAATTTATGAGCTGGCAAAACATATAAACAGGAATAAAGCAATTATCCCACAAAATATAATAACAAAACCACCAAGTGCAGAACTAAGACCCGATCAAAAAGACAGCGATAGTTTGCCCGATTATTCTATACTCGATAAATTATTATATCAATATATCGAGTTGCAAAGAGATCCGCAGGAAATAAAAAACCAGGGTTTTGATGCTGCGCTGGTTGACAGGGTTTTAAAAATGGTAAATGTAAATGAGTACAAAAGAAACCAATTTTGTCCCATTATAAGAGTATCTCCTAAAGCATTTGGTGTGGGAAGAAGGATGCCTATTGTTGGAAAATATTTAAGTTAGCATGTTGGACAAATTTGCAATCCGATTGCAAATTTGTCCAACATGCATATGAAGAATATCAATTTTTAAATTTTTATTAAAAATATTTTAAGGCGGTTACGCTTCAATAATTTACTCAAGTTTTTAAAATAAAAGTTTAGATACAATAATTTGCTCAATAATTTTTAACACCGTTTTTCCCAATATTGAAAATTAGGCATAATTATTACAACGCTTGTTCCTTTATATTGCACAAAAGTAAAATTCATATATAAGTATGTTACAAACCGCAGAAGACATTCGACTTTTAAATGATAAAATTAATCATGCATCAGGATTTGTATCACGCATAAACGACGAACTAAGCAAAGTAATTGTTGGGCAGCAAACAATGATTGAAAGATTGTTGATTGGCATGTTGAGCAATGGACATGTTTTGCTGGAGGGTGTGCCCGGACTTGCAAAAACACTTGCTATAAAATCATTGGCACAAACTATACTTGCGCAATACAGCCGTATCCAGTTTACACCGGATCTGTTGCCTGCTGATGTAATAGGTACCATGATTTACAATCAAAGTAAAAATGAATTTTATGTGCGTAAGGGTCCAATATTTGCAAATTTTATTTTAGCGGATGAAATAAACCGTGCTCCTGCAAAAGTGCAAAGTGCATTACTAGAAGCGATGCAGGAAAGACAGGTAACCATTGGTGATACGAGTTATAAATTGCAGGAACCATTTTTGGTTTTGGCTACCCAAAACCCAATTGAGCAGGAAGGTACTTATCCATTACCCGAAGCACAGGTAGATCGTTTTATGCTGAAAGTGGTTGTTGGTTATCCGACAAAAACAGAAGAACAAATGATCATCAGGCAAAATACACAGGGACTTGTTTCACCAACAATAAATCCGGTTGCATCGGCCATGGAAATACTTACTGCAAAAGAACTTGTAAGAGCAATTTATGTAGATGAGAAAATAGAAAATTATATTTTAGATATTGTATTTGCTACAAGATTTCCTGAAAAATATAATCTTGCCAAATTAAAGCCGCTTATAAGTTTTGGAGGTTCACCACGTGCAAGTATTAACCTAGCGCTCGCATCCAAAGCGTACGCATTTTTAAACAAAAGAGGTTATGTAGTTCCCGAAGATGTGCGCAACGTTTGTAAAGATATTTTAAGGCATAGAATTGGGCTTACATACGAAGCTGAAGCGGAAAATGTAAACGTAGAAAATATAATTGATGAGATTTTAAAGGCAGTGAATGTGCCGTAAAAATTAGCATTGAGTATTGAGTATTTAAAAATAAAGTATGAAGAAAGTTACTGATACAAATTGAAGAATAATTCTTAACTGATTTAAATGAAATTTTTTAGCAAAGCAAAAGTTGAAAGCGCAGCAACATCAATTAATGATGTTACTGCGGGCTCGACTGCTTTATTAAAAAAAGTTCGGGAGCTGGAAATAAAAAGTAAAAAAATAACTACCAATCTTTTCACGGGTGAATATCATTCAGCATTTAAAGGAAAGGGGATGAGTTTTAGAGAGGTTAGAGAATACAGTGCGGGTGATGATATTCGTTTTATTGACTGGAATGTAAGTGCAAGATTTAATACCCCATTCTCAAAATTATTTGAAGAAGAAAGAGAGCTTACGCTGATGTTGTTGATAGACACAAGTACGAGTAATTTATTTGGAACAGTTGGTAAAAGAAAGAAAGATCTTATAACTGAAATGGCGGCTGTATTGGCGTTTAGTGCAGTAAATAACAATGATAAAGTTGGCGTAATTTTTTTTAGTGACAAGGTTGAAAAATACATTCCACCAAAAAAAGGAAGACCACATGCTTTGTATATTGTAAGAGAATTATTGGGGTTAAAACCAACTTCTTCCGGTACTGATATTGATGAGGCTATAAAATATTTCAATAACACCACAAGGCAAAAAAGTATTGCATTTATAATCAGCGATTTTTTAGCCACAGGTTATGAAAATGATTTAAAAGTAATTGGTAAAAAGCATGATGTAATCGGTATTAAAGTTTACGACAAAATGGATATGCAATTACCCGAAGCAGGATTGTTGCAATTAAAAGATGCAGAAACGCAAAAAGTAAAATGGATAGACAGTGATGACCCAATGGTAAGGCATAATTATTCGCAATATTTTTTTGAGCAGACAGATACCTGTTCAAAATATTTTAAACAGGCCGGTGCAGACTTGCTGCACGTTAAAACAGACGACGATTACGTAAAAATTTTACAGAAATTCTTTTTAAAAAGAAAGTAACAATTTGGAATGAATAAATTTTACCGCACACATATCAATAAATTATTAACAACTGCAGCTTTATTAATAGTTTGTTTTTCCTTATCTGCACAGGCCATTCGCAGCTCAGTTGATAAAAACACAATTTTAATTGGTGAGCGTGTTACTTATACACTTGCAGTTGATCTCCCTTCTCCCGAATATACAGTTAGCATAAATATTCCTGATTCTGTACCGCATTTTGAAATTTTGGAAAAAAATGGTGGGAACGGAAAAGATAAAGACGGTAATATAGTCTGGCTACAAAAAATAGTTTTTACAAGTTTTGATTCTGGCTCTTTCATTTTCCCGGGTTTGCTTTACAGAATAAATCATTTAAACACCGCTTCGCAAACTTTAAGCACTAACCAGGTTAAAATTGAAGTTGGTTACATGCCGCTGGATAAAGGTGGTTTACCGAGAGATATAAAATCGATTTTAAATGTTGAATTTGTCGATTGGTTTTGGGCATATATTGCCGTAGGTATTTTGCTTTTCCTTATCATATTATTTTTTGTGTGGAGATATTTTAGAAAGAAGAAAAAAATCGTTGTTCCTTTAAATACCAAAGGAGCTTACGAAGAAGCTTTACTTGCTTTGGAAGGTCTTAAAAAAGCAAATGAGCAACGTTCTTTGGGTGTAAAAGAATATCATACAAAACTTGCAGATATTTTGAAGAATTATTATGGTAAAACAGTCAATCAAAATTTTTCTAACAAAACAACACAGGAAATATTGATGAAATTAAAATCGCATGAATTAAAAGCTGAAACAGCATCACACGCAACAGAGGCTTTGGCTACCGGCGATGCTGTAAAGTTTGCTAAGTATAATTCATCTTACACAGAAAATGAAGCAGCCTTAAATTATTTAAAAACTGCTATTGAAGAAATAGAATTATCACGTACAAAAAAAGTTTAAAATTTGCTTTTTGATTATTTTTCTACTATTGAATTTTCTCAGCCGTATTACTTTGCGTTGTTGATACTTATTCCATTACTTATTATATGGTATATAATAACAAATAACCGAAGAGCAGCATCATTGCAGATTTCAACAACTGCTGCAAAAGGGTTAAGCAGCTGGAAAGTTTCTTTTAGGCATATTTTATTTATTTTAAGAATGTTTGCTATTGCTTTTCTTATAACCGCATTGGCTAACCCGCAAACAAAGAATGAAGAAAAAAATACTGAGGGAGAAGGAATAGATATCATATTGTGCATTGATGTAAGCGGTAGTATGAGTGCGCAGGATTTTACACCCAACAGGTTGGAAGCCGCAAAAAATGTTGCCATAGATTTTATAAATAAAAGACCTACCGACAGAATAGGTGTTGTAATTTTTTCCGGTGAAAGCTTTACACAGTGTCCGTTAACCACTGATAAAAGTGTTCTCATTTCTGCTGTTCAAAACATACATTTTGGTTTGTTGGAGGATGGAACTGCAATAGGTTCGGGTTTAAGTACAAGTGTTGATAGGCTTCGGAACTTAAAAACAAAATCTAAAATTGTAATCTTACTTACTGATGGGGAAAATAATGGTGGACTTATTGATCCAAAAACTGCAAAAGAAATTGCTAAAGCATTTGGTATTAAAGTTTATACAATTGGTGTGGGTACAGATGGGTTTGCATCGCAGCCAGAACAGACTGCACTAGGTGTTCAGATACGAACGGTAAAAGTTTCTATTGATGAAAAATTGTTAAAGCAGATTGCAGAAGAAACCGGCGGTAAATATTTTCGTGCAAAAGACAATGATGGGCTTTCCGGCATTTATGCCACCATTGATGAACTGGAAAAAAGCAAGGTAGAAATTACAACTACAACCCGGTTTACTGATAAATTTTTACCTTTCGCTGTTGGGGCGGCATT
>JANLVW010000666.1:0-1859 GCA_031364205.1 Ferruginibacter sp. | reverse complement strand
TGTAGAATTGTTGTTGGCAATATTTACGGTAGAGGTATAATATTGGGAGACATATCCGCTAATGTCGTAATGAGCATCATCCTCGTTTGTCTGTTTTAATCGTGTAGCACCTATAATTTTGGTTTTTAAATTCTCAGTAAGCTGCTGGCTTAATTGTGTATTTATATATTGCGCTCTGTTTTCCAGATACTGAACTCTAAATGTTTTTATTTCAACAGGAATAGGTGCTGAATCCTTAAAGGAATATTTACAACTGGAAAAATTAAAAATGCTGAAGCATGTTATTAGAATTAAAAAAAGTTTAATAGTTTTCAATCGTTGCTGTATATATTGTATAAGTAAGATAATAAATAATGAATCTTAAACTTCTAGATAGTTGTTAAATTCAATTTTTGCTTATTGCTTTATAAGTCTTCAATATCGTATTCTTTTAATTTTCTGTATAAAGTTCTTTCGCTAATTCCAAGGTCTAAAGAAGCATCTCTCCTTTTACCTCTGTGTTTTTTTAAAGCTTTAATTATAAGTTCTTTTTCTTTATCAATGATACTTAACGATTCTTCAACATCTTCATGCTGTTGAATATCCTTATTGTCATGATGAATAATCACGGGCTGTGAAGACTGAGGATAATTATTGCTGTTATTACTTGATGATAAGGGATTTAATTCTCTAAAATTTCCATCTGAACTAAAAGAGGCTGCTGTCTGAACATGCGATGGATTTTGTAAAAGATCAAAAAACATTTTTTTAAGTTCATTCACGTCTTTTTTCATATCAAAAAAAAGCTTGTATAAAATTTCACGCTCATTAGCAAATTCTGAATGGCTTTCATTGCTGGAATTAGCGGCAAGTACAGGAAATCTGGTGTTGTTATTTTGCGGTAAATAAGCACGGAGCTGTTCTCCATTAATATTTTTATCCTTATTCAGTACAGAGATTTGCTCAGCCAGGTTTTTAAGTTCCCTTACATTTCCTGGAAAGCTGTATTGAGATAAAGTATTTCTTGCTTCCTCATCGAGTTGGACTGATCCGGTTTTATATTTATCTGCAAAGTCAGCAGTAAATTTTCTAAAAAGCAAAATGATGTCTTCCTTGCGGTCACGTAATGCGGGAACCCTTATTGGGACTGTATTTAAACGATAATATAAATCTTCCCTAAAACGACCTTTACTTGTGTATTCCAGCAACTCTTTGTTGGTAGCTGCAATAACCCGTACATCTGTTTTCTGTACTTTACTGCTACCAACTCTAATATATTCACCTGTTTCCAACACACGCAATAACCTGGCTTGTGTACCCAAGGGCATTTCACCAATTTCATCTAAAAAAATAGTACCGCCATTTACTGTTTCAAAATATCCTTTTCGTCCATCTGTAGCACCGGTAAAAGATCCTTTTTCGTGGCCAAACAATTCTGAATCAATTGTTCCTTCAGGTATAGCTCCACAGTTTACTGCAATAAAAGGATTGTGCTTGCGTGCTGAAAGTGCATGAATAATGTGTGCAAATACTTCTTTACCTACTCCGCTTTCCCCGTTAATGAGCACACTTAAATCTGTGTTGGAAACCTGTGATGCAACATTAAGCGCAAAGTTTAGTGATGGCGAATTTCCTATAA
Source organism: Ferruginibacter sp. (assembly GCA_031364205.1). GTDB lineage: Bacteria > Bacteroidota > Bacteroidia > Chitinophagales > Chitinophagaceae > Ferruginibacter. The sequence goes on along the minus strand of JANLVW010000666.1, from coordinate 241 downwards.
TTGCGAATCTGTTTTTTATTGCTTGTAAATCCATTATATTTTAAGGATGTTATCTATTTTTTTTAATAGAAATAGATTGTTTAAAAAAATTTCTCATTCTGTGCCTGGGCTTACCAAATAATAATCATGGGTTTAAATGAGCTTAATATAATATTTTTCTCAGCATGCTTTCTTTATTTTAGTACTTCTCCAAACAACGTGCCCGCTGTACAGTCATTTATTTTTATAAAAACATATTCTC
>JANLVW010000657.1:0-9667 GCA_031364205.1 Ferruginibacter sp. | reverse complement strand
CCATATTTAAGAGTTTTACTGTTTCACTCCTGTATAATTATGCGGGCTAACAGCTTTTAATTCTTTTTTTAATGTTGCAGATATTTTAAGCCCATTTATAAATTCGTGCATGGAGGTTTTGGTAATTGCATTTTTACCTCTTGTAAGTTCCTTTAAAGCTTCGTAAGGTTTTGGATAATTTTCCCTGCGCAAAATTGTTTGAATAGCTTCTGCTACAACTACCCAGTTATTATCAAGATCGGCATTTAATTTTGGTTCGTTTAAAATTAATTTTCCTAAACCTTTTTCTAAAGATTTTAAGGAAATGATTGTGTGCGCAAATGGTACACCGATGTTTCTTAGAACGGTACTGTCCGTTAAATCCCTCTGTAATCGGCTGATGGGTAATTTGGCTGAAAGATGCTCCAGTATTGCATTTGCCATTCCAAAATTTCCTTCTGCATTTTCAAAATCTATTGGGTTTACCTTATGAGGCATTGCACTGCTTCCTACTTCTCCTTTTTTTGTTTGTTGTTTAAAATAATCTACACTTATGTAACTCCACATATCACGGCAAAGATCAATCAGTATATTGTTTAGGCGTTTTATTGCATCAAAATGTGCGGCCAGAGTATCGTAATGTTCAATTTGGGTAGTGTATTGTTGACGTTGTAACAATAGTTTATTTTCTAAAAATTCGTTTGCAAATTTTACCCAATTGTGTTTTGGATAGGCTACTGCATGAGCATTAAAATTGCCAGTTGCACCGCCAAATTTCCCTGTAAATGGAATATGGCTGAATAGGTTTATCTGGTTTTGCAACCGCTCCACGAAAACCATTATTTCTTTGCCAAGCATTACAGGTGTTGCTGCTTGGCCATGTGTTCTGGCCAGCATAGGAATATTTTTCCATGCAGTTGCAAGCTTTTGCAGATATTTCTGCAGGTTTATTATTGCAGGCAAATATTCACATTCAACCGCATCTTTCCAAAGCATTGGAACAGCAGTATTGTTTATATCCTGTGAGGTAAGCCCAAAATGAATCCATTCCTGTGAATCACCGGCACCTAATAAATTTAATTTTTCTTTTAAAAAATATTCAACAGCTTTCACATCATGATTGGTAATACTTTCTGTTTTTTTAATTTGTATTGCATCTTCTTCACAAAAATTTTCCACGACCAAGCGCAATGCGGTTTTAAGTTTATTATCTGCTTTAAAGAATTTTTTTTCACTTAATGTTATAAAATATTCTACTTCCACCTTTAGTCTGTATTTAATAAGTGCATATTCGGAAAAATATTGAGCGAGTTGCGAAGTGTTTTTATTGTAACGGCCATCTATAGGAGAAATGGCGGTAAGGCTGGAAAGTTGCATATTAGAAATTGGTTTGAAGTAATTTTGCACAAATTTAAACTAAACGAATTGGAAACAAAAATAAGGGTTGCAGCAGTGAGTTATTTAAATACCAAACCGCTCATTTATGGCTTTGAAACAGGAATGATGAAAAATGAAGTCGAGCTGTTAACAGATTTTCCAGCCAGCATTGCTGACATGCTTATAAGCAATGAAGTTGATATTGCACTTGTACCCGTAGCTACTATTCCATTGTTAAAAGAATACCATATTATATCTGATTATTGTATTGGCGCAACGGGTGAAGTAGCAAGTGTATGCCTTTTTAGCGATGTACCTTTATCGGAAATAAAAACTATTTTATTGGATTATCAGAGCAGAAGTTCTGTAGGGTTACTAAAAATTTTATTGAAAGATTATTGGAAACTAAATGTCAATCTAATTAATGCTGATGCAGATTATGAAGAAAAAATATTGGGGACAACCGCAGGATTGGTAATTGGTGACCGGGCTTTTATCCAAAGAAAAAAAAGTAAATATATTTTTGATCTTGGTACTGCCTGGAAAGAAATGACAGGACTTCCATTTTTATTTGCAGCATGGATCGCAAATAAAAAAATATCTCAAACCTTCGTAGAAAAATTCAACCAAACAACAGGGGAGGGACTTAAACATTTACGAGAAATTATTGCGGCGAACCCTTACTCTCATTATGATCTAAAAAAATATTACGAAGAAAATATAAGTTTTGATTTGAATGAAGAAAAAAGAAAAAGTCTTCAAGAATATTTAAAAAGACTGCAGACTCTATAAATATTATTTAGTCTGGTTTATTTTTTTTAAAAAATGATGCGTAATAGGTTTAATATCTGGAGATAGGTTCAATTTATAAATGGATACTGCAAAAAGAAAAGCCATAAATGCGTTGGCAAGCAATATGCCTAAATAAAAAGGCAAGTAAAGCAAACTTAATTTTGCAATTACAATTATGGTGGGAAGTAGCGTGATTGCAAGCACAGTCCTGCTGTTAAAAGGAAAAAAATTAAATTTTCTGTACAAAAAATAAATCCTGATAAAATTATAAACTATTATTCCAAGCAACAACGCTACGGCAGGACCATTTATTCCAAAAAAATATTTAGTAAAAAAGTAACTGCATGTAGTTATGATTATGCCCAAAATAAGATTGGTATAAAATTCAAATTTCCACATGGTAGAAGTTCCTATTATTTGGCCATTAATACCGGTTCCCATTTCTATTATGTTTGCAATACTTAAAATTAGAAGTACATTTTTTCCCGCCAAAAATTCTTTGTTAAGGTGAAGTATAAAAACAAATGGTTCAAAGTTTATCCAAATAAAACCAAATATTACAATTGAAAAAAGCAAGAGATTAATGGATGATCTTTTGTAAATACGGTTGATCTCTTTGTAATTTTTTTCTTTCCATGCATTTGATAATATCGGAATAGTTATGGAAACCAAACTGCGGTAAGGTGCTTGCAATAAGGTTGCTACAAAACTTGCAAGGGTGTAAACTCCTGCGGCAACAAGGCCACTAAAACTTGACAATACCAAAATATCAATCACTGTTCTAAGCGTATTAACAACAGTTCCGGTAAATCCGTAAGCCAAATAACGAAAAATAACTCTTCTAAATTTTATTGTAACAAAACTTATTTTAAAAATAAGATTGAATTCCTTTATTTTAATTAAATAGGCTAATAGTAGGGTTGCTATTATTAAATATTGAAAACAATACAGCAAAAGGAATTGTTTAAAACTAATTACACCGAAAAGTTTTAATATAATTAATAAAAGCACATACACTCTAACGATTACTTCCCTTAAAATATTTGTGAATAGCTGTAGTTTAAGGTTCCATCCATGGTATTCAAAAATAGCATACAACAAAAAACCTAAAGCTAAAAAATACGAATAATAAAAATACTGTACCAGCAGGGGAGAGTTTACTCCAAATTTTTTTAAAATTACAGGTTGAGCAAATATTCCTAAAACTGCAACAATTACAAACCCAGTTAAAGCAATGTAAAGTGTAAGAGAAAGAAGATCATTTTTATTATCGGGTAACCTTCGACGGTAATAAGGGAAAAACTTATATAATAAACCGTAACATCCCAATGCAGAAAAAGTGCTTAGCAAAAGACCAATTTGTATCAACCCTGTGGAGAGTCCATAATCTTCAGCATTAAAAAATCCTTTTCTTGCAAATAAAAAAGTATTTAATGCACCTATGGCAAAACCTATGTAAATCCAAAAAGTTGAGATTAGGCTTTTTTTTCTAATTTCCGACATTCAGTTTTGTATGATGGGAACTATTAATCAATTATTTTTACAAAAATATTGATATTCAGAATATAAATTTTTAAATAATGAAGGTTGTAATATTTGCCGGTGGGCTTGGTACCCGCATTTCTGAAGAGACAGATATCAGGCCAAAACCTATGGTAGAAATTGGAGGTAAACCAATCCTATGGCATATTATGAAAATTTACAGCAGTTATGGATTTAATGAATTTATTATTTGCATAGGCTATAAAGGCTACGTTATTAAAGAATATTTTATGAATTATTTTCTGCACAATGCAGATTTTACAGTTGATCTTGAAAATAACCATTTAGAATTTCACAAAAGTAACAGTGAAAAATTTAAGATAACGCTGGTAGAAACCGGTCTTGAAACCAAAACAGCCGGTCGTTTAAAAGCTGTTCAAAAATATATTGCTGACGAAGATTTTATGCTTACTTATGGTGATGGAGTTTGCGATATAAACATAACCGATTTGTTGGCATTTCACAAAGCGCATAATAAAATTGCTACCGTTACTGCTATACAATTAGAAGCACGGTTTGGCGGGTTAGAAATAAATGCGGCAGGAGTTGTTGATTCATTTAAAGAGAAAGCCAAAGATGAAAGTAAATGGATAAATGCCGGTTACTTTGTTTTAAAGGCAGAGGTTTTTAAATACCTTGAAAAAGATATGACAAATGTTATGTGGGAAGATGAACCGCTTGAAGCACTTACAAATGACCAGCAATTACAAGCTTATCAGTACAAAGGTTTCTGGATGTGTATGGATGCGCTTAGAGACAAGATTGAATTAGAAAACCTCTGGCAAACGGACCAGGCTAAATGGAAAAAGTGGTAGCTAAAAATCAACTGACATCCTTTTATAAATCAAAAAAAGTTTTTGTAACCGGGCATACCGGTTTTAAAGGAAGCTGGCTTGTGTCGTGGCTTCATTCGCTGGGTGCTACAATTAAGGGTTATGCGTTAGAACCTGAACATGATGACTGTTTGTACAATCTTTTGCCCAAATATTATTGCGAAAGCATAATTGCAGATATCAGAAATAAAGAAAAATTAATGGCTGAAATATTATCTTTTCAACCTGATTATATATTTCACTTGGCTGCCCAACCTTTAGTCAGAAAAAGTTACGAAATACCCGCAGAAACTTTTGAGGTTAATACAATTGGTACCGCCAATTTATTGGAGGCTGTAAAAAAGCTCGATAAAAAATGCAGTATTATTGTCATTACAACAGATAAGGTTTATGAAAACTTAGAATCGGATATTCTATACAAAGAAACAGACAGGTTAGGCGGCTACGACCCTTACAGCGCAAGCAAGGCATGTACAGAACTGGTAATTAATTCTTTTCGAAACTCTTTTTTTAACCACACAGATTTTCATACCCATAAAAAAATAATTGTTTCGGCCCGAGCAGGAAATGTAATTGGTGGTGGAGATTATAGTGTAGACAGAATAATACCTGATATTGTAAATGCACTCCAAAAAAAGGAAAATATAAATGTAAGAAATCCTAGTTCTGTAAGACCGTGGCAACATGTTTTAGAACCATTAGGCGGTTATCTTTTATTGGGTGCATTATTAAACGAAAATGCAGAAAAACTTTCTAATTCATATAATTTTGGCCCTGAACCTAACGACCATTTAACGGTAGGGGAATTGGTAAATATTGCTTTAAAAGTTTGGGGTATCGGAAAATGGGGAAATAAAATTTCGGTAAATCAACCCCACGAAGCCTGCCTCTTAAAATTAGATATTTCGCTTGCTAAAAAAGAATTAAACTGGGCTCCTAAATTGCCATCTGCAGCTGCTGTTAAATGGACAATAGATTGGTATAAAAATGAAAAAAGTGAGCAATTAGATTTTACCTTGCAGCAAATAAATGACTTTATGATTTTATGATATTCACTCCAACTTTTTTGCAGGGTAATTTTGTTATTGACTTAAATGTTAATACAGATGACAGGGGTTGGTTTGGCCGAACTTTTTGCAGAGATACTTTTGAAAAGGAAATTGGTCATACAAAAGAGTGGATGCAGATGAACCATTCTTTTACTACATTGAAAGGAGCACTAAGAGGGTTACATTACCAGATAGCTCCATTTAGTGAAATTAAACTGGTGCGATGTGTTGCAGGTTCTGTGTTTGATGTTATTGTAGATATCAGAAAAAATTCACCAACTTATTTGCAATATTTTGGAACTGAATTATCAAGCGTCAACAAAAGAATGATGTACATTCCTGAAGGTTTTGCACATGGTTTTCAAACACTCGAAAATAATACGGAATTGATGTATTGTCATTCTGAAAATTACAATGCTGCGGCGGAATCAGGTATTTTGTACAATGATCCAATCCTTAAAATAAACTGGCCATTATCCGTAACCGAAATTTCTAAAAGAGATACCGAACATACATTCATAAATTCTGATTTTAAAGCCTTATAAAAAATGATTTGCAGATTTTGTAAAACCCAACTTGAGCATGTTTTTATTGACCTTCAAAATTCTCCTGCATCTAATTCTTTTTTAAAAGAAGAAGATCTTAACGAACCAGAAATATTTTTTCCACTAAAAGTTTATACCTGTTCAAATTGTTTTTTAGTACAGATAGACGAGTACAAAAAATCGGATGCGATTTTTAACGGTGATTATGTTTATTTTTCATCTTACAGTCAAAGTTGGCTTGCACATGCAAAATCTTACACGCAGTTAATGACTGATCGCTTTGCACTAAATACCAATTCTTTGGTAATTGAAATTGCGAGCAATGATGGTTATTTGTTGCAGTATTTTAATGAGAATAAAATTGCTGTCTTGGGTATTGAGCCCACTGCGAATACTGCTGAAGTAGCAGTACAAAAAGGTATCGCAACTGTTGTAGATTTTTTCGGTGTTAAATTGGCAACATCGCTTATTTCTCAAAATAAAAAAGCAGATTTACTACTGGGTAATAATGTTTTGGCACATGTGCCAGATATTAATGATTTTGTAGGCGGAATGAAAATTATTTTAAAGGAGCAAGGTGTCATTACAATGGAGTTTCCACATTTAATGCAGTTGGTTGATAATAACCAGTTTGATACAATTTACCATGAGCACTTTTCTTATTTATCTTTTTATACCGTAAAACAAATATTTGAATCACAGGGTTTAGAAATGTTTGATGTACAGGAAATTCCAACGCATGGAGGATCCTTGCGTATTTATGCAAAACACAAAGAGGATAAAACCAAAAATATTTCTGAAAATGTAGAATCGCTTTTAAATAAGGAAAAAGCAAAAGGAATAAACAATTTAGAGTACTACAAAAATTTTACGCAAAAGGCTTTGACGGTAAAAATGAATTTAACCGAATTTCTCATTCAACAAAAAAGAGCAGGTAAATTAGTTGCTGCTTATGGTGCTGCCGCTAAAGGAAATACCCTTTTAAATTATTGTGGAATAAAAAAAGATATGATTGATTTTGTCGTGGATGCCAATCCGCACAAACAAAATAAGTTTTTACCTGCAAGCCATATTCCGGTTGTGGATGAGCAATATTTAAAAAATAAAAAGCCTGATTTTGTAATTATTTTACCTTGGAATTTGAAAGACGAATTAACTACACAATTACAATATATAAAAGCCTGGGGTGGTAGATTTGTTGTTCCAATACCGGAGTTAGAAATTTTTTAATATGCAAAAAATATTGGTAACAGGCGCAACCGGCTTTCTAGGTAGTTATGTCATAAATGAGCTTTTGTTGCAGGGTTATAATATTATAGCCACATCAAACAATCAAAAAAAAGCGGAACAAAAAAAGTGGATTAACAATGTTACTTATTTGCCACTTGATTTATCATTATTAGATGATTTGATAAATTATTATGAATATTTTCAACAGCCAGATACCGTTATTCATCTTGCTTGGGAAGGACTTCCAAATTACAAAGATGATTTTCACATAAACGACAATTTACCCCGGCATAAATTATTTCTTCACAACCTGGTAAAAAATGGCTTAAAAAATTTAAGTGTTATCGGCACTTGTTTAGAATACGGCATGCAGGAAGGCGAGTTAAGTGAGGAAATGGAATGCCAACCAACAATAGCGTACGCTGTTGCTAAAAATGATTTGCGAAAATTCCTGCAATCTTTACAAGATCGGTTTGTTGTTAAATTTAAATGGATCAGGTTATTTTATATGTTTGGTGAAGGACAAAGCCCAAAGTCCTTATTTTCGCAATTAGACAAAGCGATGAAGGAAAAACTGGAATTTTTTAATATGAGTAGTGGCGAACAATTAAGAGATTTTTTGCCGGTAAAAGAAGTTGCAGAAACTATCATTGTTATTGCTACACAAAAAAATATTAACGGTGTCATTAATTGTGGAAGTGGTGTTCCAGTTTCAGTAAAGCAAATGGTTTCCACATATCTAAACCATATAAGCAAAAATATAAAACTCAATCTGGGTTATTACCCATATAATGATTACGAACCATTTGCATTTTGGGCAGATACTAACAAATTAAAAAAAATAATGAATATGGAAAATGCGACGCTAACATTTGAGAACGAAAGAGAACAAAGAATATCAGGATATGAAAAAAATAAAAATTTATTAAAAGCGGCTGATCATTTTAATATAGAGTCGAACAAATCGCAGTATTCGTACAACTTTTCCTGGATGGGTAGGCCCATTATCCAATATCCACAGGATATGATTGCCATGCAGGAAATAATCTGGAATTTAAAACCTGATTTAATTATTGAAACAGGAATAGCACACGGTGGTTCATTAATATATTATGCATCCATACTCGAGCTTATTGGAAAAGGCGAAATACTTGGAATTGATATTGACATTAGGAAACACAATAAAATAGAAATTGAGAAACACCCAATGGCAAAACGCATCACGATGATACAAGGATCGGCAATTGATCCTTTAATTGTAGAAAAAATTAAAATTTTTGCTGAAGATAAAAAAACAGTTTTAGTTTGTTTGGACTCCAACCACACTCATGAACATGTTTTGGCAGAATTGGAAATGTATTCTCCGTTTGTTTCCGAAAACTCTTACATAATCGTTTTCGATACAATTGTTGAAAATTTGCCTGAAGGATATTTTTCTCAGGAACGCCCATGGGGTATTGGTAATAATCCTAAAACGGCAGTTACATCTTTTTTACAAAAAAATAAAAATTTTATTATTGACACAAATATTGATAATAAGTTACTGATAAGTGTGGCACCACAAGGCTATTTAAAAAGAATTAAATAATGGAAAGTAAAAGCAACACTCCATTGGTTAGTTTTTGTATGTCTACCTACAAGAGGGGAGAAATATTGTATCAAACCCTGCTAAGTATCCAACGGCAGACCTATTTTAATTTTGAAGTTATTATTTCAGATAATGATGTAGATGCATCAGGAAAAATTTGGGTTGAAAAATTAAAAGATGTGAGGTTTAAATATTTTACTAACTCTACCAATCTTGGTATGAAACCTAGTTTTAATAAAAGTATTGAGCGTTCAGTTGGAGAATTTATTGTGATGATAGCGGATGATGACCCGGTATATTTTGATATGCTTGAAACACTTACAAATTTATACAACCTGTTTCCGTTAAAAGGAATGTTTATGGGAGGCTGTGATTGGTTTTGTGTAGACGCTAAAACTGCAGCATTTTACAATATGAAACTTGGCACAAATTCTTGTCTATCAAATAAATTATTATACAAAGAGGTAAAAAACTTTACGGCTGAGGAGTTTTTGATTCAGTTTTTTACATTTAAATTCTTTCCGCATTATTTATGGAGTTGTTGTATGGTAAAAAAAAGTATCATCAACGGTTTTGGTGGTACTCCTGATTATGGTACACCCTTTTTAGGAGATTATGCTTACATGAGTACCATGGCTACTGTAAATGGTGCAGTTGTAATTAATAAAGCATTGGGTTGCCAAACTTTGCATGACAGTAATTTTGGAAGAAATCAGCATGATCAGCTAATTA
>JANLVW010000598.1:0-5193 GCA_031364205.1 Ferruginibacter sp. | reverse complement strand
ACAGGTAGAAGAAATTGCAAAAGATAAAATGCCTGACCTTAATGCTTTTTCGCTTAACAGCGCAATGAGTATGGTTGCAGGAACTGCCCGTAGTATGGGTTTAACTGTAGAAGGTAAAGCACCTTGGGAAAATTAATTGTCAACCAAAAACTCTTTAAAAAATGATTACTAAAAAAAGAAAATTAGCAAATGCTAAGGTTGACGTTAACAAAGCGTATACCCTTAAAGAAGCATCTACTCTAGTTAAAGATATTAATACAACAAAATTTGACAGCTCTGTAGATTTACACGTTCGTTTAGGTGTAGATCCTAAAAAAGCTGATCAAGCAATTCGTGGTACTGTTTCATTGCCACATGGTACAGGTAAAACTAAATCTGTTTTGGTACTTTGTACGCCTGATAAAGAAGCAGAGGCTACAGCAGCAGGTGCAGATTTTGTAGGATTAGATGAATTTATAATAAAAATTGAAGGCGGATGGACAGATGTGGACGTAATAGTAGCTACTCCTTCAGTTATGCCTAAATTGGGTAAATTGGGTAAGGTGTTAGGGCCACGTAACTTGATGCCAAATCCAAAAACCGGTACCGTAACAAATGATGTTGCAGGTGCAGTGAAAGATTTGAAAGGTGGTAAAATTGCTTTTAAAGTTGATAAGGCAGGAATTATTCATGCTTCTATTGGTCGAGTGAGTTTCGCTCCTGAAAAACTGGTTGAAAATTCAATGGAATTTATCAATGCGCTTATTAAATTAAAACCAGCTACTTCTAAAGGTACTTATCTTAAAGGCGTTAGCATGGCAAGCTCAATGAGCCCGGGCATCTTGGTTGATACTAAATCTGTTCAAAACTAATTATTGTTATTTTCCTGAGTTCATCAAAGGAACTAACCATAATTCTAAAATAATTGAAATGACAAAACAAGAAAAAAATGATGTGATAGAAGTGCTCAAGAGTAAGTTCTCTCAATACAGCAATTTTTACATCACTGATACAGAAAGTCTTTCTGTATCTCAAATAACTACTTTACGCAGCCATTGCTTTGATAAGCAAGTGGAAATGAAAGTTGCAAAAAACACTCTCATTAAAAAAGCATTAGAAAGTATTGATGCTGAAAAATATGCAGGTGTATTTGATTCTTTGCATAAAGTAACTGCATTAATGTTCAGCGAAAATCCAAAAGATCCTGCTGTTATTCTTGCTGGTTTTCGCAAGGCGAACAACAACGAAAAACCAATGCTAAAAGCTGCATTTATTAATGGTGATATTTTTACCGGTGATGATCAACTAAAGGCACTTACAATGATTAAAACCAAGAATGAACTTGTTGGTGAAGTCATTGGATTGTTATTGGCACCAATTCAAAGAGTATTGGGTGCATTGCAAAATAAAGATGCAGCCAAAGAAGCTGAAGTAGAAGTTACATCAATTGCAGAAGCAGCACCAGTTGTTGAAGTAACTCCTCCTGTTGCAGAAACCGCAGCTAAAGTGGTTTCAGTTGCTGAAAAACCGGCTAAAGAAAAACCGGGAGCATAATTTATTAAGTATTTGCAAATTTGCTTAATAGCCGATTTGCACTTTTTATTTTTTTTTTAATAACACATCCTCCGGAGTGCAAAACAATGAAGGCGGAAAAAAAACAATAATCATGGCAGATATTAAAGTATTGGCTGAAAGCCTAGTAGGTTTAACGGTAAAAGAAGTACAAGAACTAGCTGAATTCTTAAAATCAGAATACGGCATTGAACCGGCTGCAGCAGCAGTTGTAATGAGCGCAGGAGATGGCCCGGCAGCAGTAGAAGAAAAAACAGCTTTTGATGTTATTTTGAAAGCAGCAGGTCCTAACAAATTAGCTATCGTAAAAATTGTTAAAGATCTTACAGGTCTTGGTTTAAAAGAAGCTAAAGATTTAGTTGATGGTGCTCCAAAAGCTATCAAAGAAGGTGTTGACAAAGCAACAGCAGAAGAACTTAAAACTAAATTAACAGATGCAGGTGCTGATGTTGAAATAGCATAATTCATTCTCACACTCATTAAACCGCCCCGGATTGATCTACCGGGGCGTTTTAATTTACCATATGTGTAAAAATTTTTTCAATTGTTTTTAATCATAAATTTTATAATTAGTTTCAAACTGAAATTATTAAAAATGAAATTTACTTTGCTTTTAGTGTTGATGTGTACTTTTATGTTTACATCATGTAACACAGGAGATAAAACAATTACAACCGATTCAAAGTTAAAAGTACGTACTTCTTTTTTTGATAAAACAGGAATGGATACGGTTACCAAACCTGGAGATAATTTTTATACATACGCCAACGGCTTATGGTTTAAAAGTGTTGTAATTCCTGACGACCAGAGCGGATGGGGAAGTATTTATACTTTATTTGAAGACAATCAAAAAAACCTAAAAGCTTTAATAGAAAATGCTGCAAAAAGTAACAGTCCGCTCGGCAGTCTTGAACAAAAAACCGGAGATTTTTATTCTGCAGGCATGGACACAGTTATTATAGAAAAAAAAGGAGTCGAGCCCCTAAAACCCATTATTTCCAGAATTGATTCTACAAAAAATTATGAAGATCTTATAAAACTGCTTGCAAAGTTAAATGCAGAAGGCAACAGTCACCCATTGCTTGCGTTCAGTGTTGATGCAGATGAAAAAAACAGCTCAAAATACATTCCCACATTTTCTCAAACAGGGCTTTCTCTTCCTGAGAAAAGTTATTACACCCGTAGTGACAGTGCAAGCATTGTTGCAAGGAATGCTTTGCTGGTTTACGCAAAAAAAATGTTTGTCCTGATTGGTACTGATAATGCAACTGCTGCTAAAAATGCTGATGAAATCCTTAAATTGGAAACTGCCATTGCTATATCTCACCGCACCCCGGTTGAAACAAGAGATCCGCAAAAAAATTATAATAAAATGAGTGTGGCTGAGTTGCAGAAAAAACAACCTAATGTTAACTGGGCTACTTTTTTTTCAGAATTAAAAGTAACTCCCGATAGTATTAACATCCAGCAGCCCGAATATTACGGGGCTCTCAACGAATTACTTGTCTCCCTGCCAATTGAGGCATGGAAGAACAAAATAAAATTTGCATATATCTCTGCCAATGCAACCACATTGAATAAAGATTTTAGGGATGCAAATTTTAGTTTTTCAAAAGTCTTCAACGGCCAAAAAACAGAACAGGAACGTTGGAAAAAAATGATAACCAGAGTTGACGAAGGTCTTGGAGAACTTGCGGGACAACTATATGTAAAAAAATATTTTTCCGAAGACTCGAAGAAAAAGATGGATGACCTGGTAAATAATCTGCAAAAATCTTTTGCTGCACGTATTCAAAAGAATGAATGGATGAGCGACAGTACAAAGCAGCGGGCTACTAAAAAACTTGATTCATTTCTAAAAAAAATAGGATACACATCCAAATGGAAAAAATATGATGATGTCATCATTGATAAAAATAATTTTTTTGAAGATGCCCTTTCCATAAAAAGACATTTTTTGAAAGAAAAAGTTGGAAAAATCGGAAAAGATGTAGATCGAACTGAATGGGGTATGACACCTCCCACTGTGAATGCCTACTATAATCCTACTAATAATGAAATTGTTTTCCCTGCCGGTATTTTACAATTTCCTTTCTTTGATCCTAATGCCGATGATGCTATTAATTATGGCGGCATAGGTATGGTAATAGGACATGAAATGACACATGGTTTTGATGATCAGGGAAGCCAGTACGATGAAAATGGAAATATGAATAATTGGTTCAGCAAAGAGGATTTGTCAAAATTTAAAGCAAAAACTGGAGCCGTCATACAACAGTATAATGCTTATACAATGTTTGATACAATGCATGTAAATGGTGCACTTACTTTGGGAGAAAACTTAGCTGATATTGGCGGTTTGGCAATAGCCTACGATGCTTTTAAAATGACAAAACAAGGTATGGGAAATGATAAAATTGATGGCTTTACGCCTGACCAAAGATTTTTTCTGAGCTTTGCACAGATTTGGAGATTAAAGGACAGGGATGAAAATATGATTACCCGGATGAATACAGACCCGCATTCTCCTGAAATGTTTCGTATTAACGGGCCAGTATCTAATTTTGATCCATTTTATACCGCATTTAATATTAAAGAAACTGACCGGATGTATATTAAACCTGAGAACCGTTCAAAAATTTGGTAAAGTATTAAGTTTATGAACAATTTATAAGTAACTTCTTTTTTAAAAATAAAAATAAAAACCATGAGCGATCAATCTATCAATCAAGAAGGAGGATTTCTTGATAAATTAAGAAACAAGGCAGCTGAACTTGCCAACAAAGCAGGAGATATGTTGGGTAATGCCACAGAAAAAACAGAAGATCTTTGGGACAAAGCAAAAGACAAAGCTGAAGATGCTTGGGATTCCACCAAAGGAAAAGTAGCGGAATTAAAAGAAAAAGCAGAAGACAAGTTTGAGGAACTTAGTGGAAAAAAGGATGATGCGTTAGAAAATCTTAAAAATAAAGTAGAAAATTCTTCAGATGCTGTAGTAAATAAAGCGGATGAAATAAAAAATGACGTACATGATAAAACCAACGACTTAAAAGAAGAAGCCTTGAATGCAGAAGCTACTCGTTTGGCAAATACAAAAGAAGATATGAATAATATATAATTTTATAAAACGAATTAAAAAAAAGCTTCCAATTTTATTGAAAGCTTTTTTTTATCATTACAGTCTTGTAAAATTTGTAAAAATAAAAATAAAATTCATACCAAGCATTGAAAAAATTACATGAGATAAATGATTTTTAGAAAAAAGTGATTTTATCAAACTTCCTGCCAAAATCATTTTTTATAATATTTTATTTGATTTTATTTCTTACATTTGCATTCCTTAAAATAAGTTTGTAGCGCAAGCTCTATCTTAACCGCAAGGATCTTCACTAAACGTTTTAATTAATATATGTCTGCAACAAAAACAAATGCTGCTAAGCGTATCAACTTCGGAAAGGTTGAACTCATAGCGGAACAACCTGATTTGCTCGGAATCCAGATTCAGTCATTTAAAGACTTTTTTCAATTGGAAACCACGCCTGATAAGCGTAACGTAGAAGGATTGTTTCGTGTGTTAAAAGAGAATTTTACAATAAGTGATACCCGAAATATTTTAGTATTTGAGTTTTTAGATTAATTAGT
>JANLVW010000591.1:0-1422 GCA_031364205.1 Ferruginibacter sp. | reverse complement strand
GATAAAAGAATTCTCGCCCCGTACATTAACTTTTTATGAACTTTTTGGAGGATTTATTATACTTTCTTTATTGCTTCCATTTTATTTAAAGTTTACTCCTTCTAATTATTTTATACCTACTGCGGAGGATTTTAGTTGGTTAATAATATTAGCAGTTCTCTGCACTGTGCTGTGTTTTGATTTACAACTGAAGGCTTTAAGAAAAATATCAGCATTTACCTCTAACCTGATGTATAACTTAGAACCGTTATATGGAATAATACTTGCATTTATATTTTTTGGAGAAGGCAAATCTTTTCATAAGGAATTTTACATTGGTGTTGCACTTATTTTACTGGCAATTGTATTACAAATGTTTAGGTTACTAAAACAGGCAAAAATTAAAAGTTTAGCGAAGTGATTGGTTTTCTGATATTATTGCATTAATTACTTAGAGAAATAAAAGATTGTTATTTGCAGGTATTTTAATAAAAAGAAATGTAGAACTAAGAAATTTTATTTCTGTGATTTTTTTATAATCCCGTTTATTTATAAATATAATTCATTACTTTTGCCCTCCAAAATTTAAGGACAATGGCACGAGTATGTGAACTTACGGGTAAGAGACCAATAACAGGTAACAAGGTATCTCGCTCTAATATAAAAACAAAACGCAGGTTTTTACCAAACCTTCAAACTAAACGCTATTTTCTTGCAGAAGAAGATAAATGGATAACTATGAAAATATCTTCAGAAGCAATCCGCACTATTAACAAAAACGGGTTATACGCAACGGTTAAATCAATGCGTGCAGCCGGTACCAAAATCTAAATCAAATAACAAAAACTGCTAAAAATTAGGTTTAATTTTTTAAGTTTTGACTTTAAAATTTTCAAATTAATAAAATGGCAAAGAAAGGAAACAGAGTACAGGTTATTATGGAATGCACTGAACACAAAACCAGCGGTAAACCCGGTACCAGCCGTTACATTACTACCAAAAACAAAAAAAATACTACTGAGCGTTTGGAGTTAAAGAAATTTAACGCCATTCTAAAAAAGGTAACAGTTCACAAAGAAATTAAATAATTAAGCAAATTAGCCAACCTGAAAATTGGCACATTTTTACATTTTCAAATTAATATATCATGGCAAAAGCAGCCAAAACGGCGATAAAAACCAAAGATCAAAAAGCAGCAGCTGATGCAAAGAACTGGACCAAAGTAATACGCACAATACGTAGTGCTAAAACCGGCGCTTATACTTTTAAAGAATCTATTGTACATAAAGATAAAATTCAAGCTCACCTGGCTCAATAATTTTATTTTGATATTTTATTTAAAGCTGTCTCTTTTTATAGAGATGGCTTTTTTAATTAAATAAATCTAAAATTGGTATCAGCTTATTTGCATAAATAGGTTTGTCGTTTTACAGACAAGATTTT
>JANLVW010000586.1:0-5286 GCA_031364205.1 Ferruginibacter sp. | reverse complement strand
TTTTCCTTCATTGTAAGTGCGCCATGCATGTCCAGTTAAGTTTCCTCTAACAACAATTTCTATTTGAAAAGGGACACATTTTTTACCAATGCTTACCGTAGGTGCCGGCACTTCTAATAGCCAATTGGGACATACATCTTTGCATTCGTTCAACATGTATGCAGCAATTTCATTTAAAACCTGTCCTTTAAAAGGAATTGTTTTTGGTAAAATAACGTCAAATGCTGAGAGCCTGTTACTTGCAATCATTACAAGAATATCGTTGTCAATCGTGTAAACGTCTCTGACTTTTCCCCTGTAAAAATCTGTTTGCCCGTCAAAATTAAAAGTAGCCATACCACAAAATAAGGTGAACAATTGATATCTGCAACCGCTATTATTTTTTTTAATAAAATATAAGAACGAAAAAAAAATTTTATAACATAATAACAATGCTTATTTTTCCGATATATTTCAAACCCAAAAAAACAGATATGAGAAAGTTTAAAAGCTTCATGTTTACAATGTTGCTGGCTAGCATTTTTTCGATGGCCGCTTACGCACAAAATGTAACCATCAGCGGTAACGTAAAAAACAGCAGTTCTGCAGAAAACGCAGCAGCAGTTTCAGTTACAATTAAAGGTACTGATGCAGGTACATTTACAAACGAAAATGGTAATTATACAATTTCTGCTAAATCATTACCTGTTACACTGGTATTTTCTTCAGTAGGTTTTACAACACAGGAAATTATTGTATCAAGCGCAGTACAGCAAATAAATGTAAACTTTGTGCCTAGTGAAGCTTTGGGACAAGAAGTAGTTGTATCTGCTTCAAGAGTGGCACAAAATATTTTAGAATCTCCTGTGTCTATAGAAAGAGTTAGTGCTGCAGCAATTCGTTCTGCACCCGCTGCAAGTTATTATGATATAGTCGCTAACTTAAAAGGAGTTGATATAACCACATCATCTTTAACTTTTAAAACGCCCAGTACACGGGGTTTTAACGGAAGCGGTAATTTACGTTTTAACCAACAGGTTGATGGTATCGACAATCAGGCACCGGGTTTAAATTTTTCTGTGGGTAGCATTGTCGGCCTATCACAACTTGATGTTGATAATATTGAGCTATTGCCTGGTGCTTCTTCTGCACTTTACGGTTCAGGTGGTATGAATGGAACTTTATTAATAACCAGTAAAAGTCCATTTAAATATCAGGGATTATCTACGGAAATAAAAACCGGCATTATGCATACGGACAAAAGAGAGCGTCCAACTTCACCATATTATAACTGGAGTATGCGTTGGGGAAAAAAAATCTCTGAAAAATTTGCTTTTAAAATTACAGGAGAATTGATATCTGCCAAAGATTGGATAGGGGATGATTATAGAAATTATAAAGGGCTTGGGGCTGCGGGAAAACCATCATTTGGCACAAGAGAATCTGACCCTAATTACAATGGAATAAATGTTTATGGTGATGAAACTACTACTGACATACGCCCAATTCTTGCAGGTATCGGTTCACCGGCAGGGTATCTTTCTGCTCCAATAAATGTATCACGTACCGGTTACCTTGAAAAAGATATTGTAAATCCTAATACGGTTAACTTTAAAGCTACAACTGCCTTACATTACAAGATAACGCCAAAGATTGAAGCAATTGCTGCAGGATATTTTGGAACGGGTACAAGCACGTACACTGGTAGTGACAGGTACTCTTTAAAAGATTTAAAAATTGCACAATACAAATTAGAATTGAATAACAAAAATTGGTATGTAAGAGCTTACACAACACAGGAAAATGCCGGTCAATCTTTTAATGCAACGGTTACAACAAGGTTGTTAAATGAAGCATGGAAAGCATCTCCGCCAAAACCAAATTCCGGCGGTACTATAGGTCTTGCAGAAATTGCAGCATCTTGGTATGGTCAGTATTCAATTGCATATCTTTCAGCGTTGCAGCTTGGCAAATCTCAGTTTGAAGCACAAACAATAGCACGTGCAACAGCAGATGTTGGAAGACCGTTACCGGGAAGTGCTCAATTTAAATCTATATTTAACCGGGTACGGTCAGTACCAATTAAAAATGGCGGTGGTTTATTTTTAGATAAAACCAATTTATACAATGCAGAAGGTCAGTTAAATTTAAGTAATTATACAAGTAAAGTTGCTGACATAATAATCGGTGGAAACTTTAAAAGATATCTCTTAAACTCCGAGGGTACATTGTTTGCAGATACTGCAGGTAAAATTGGTATAAATGAATATGGTGGATATGCCCAGGTGAGCCGCCAGATAATTTCAAGATTAAAACTTACCGTTGCAGGCCGATACGACAAAAATGAAAATTTTAAAGGACGTTTTACGCCAAGAGCAACTGCTCTAATTAAAGTTGCAGAAAATAAAAATATTCGGTTATCATATCAAACAGCTTATCGTTTCCCATCTACACAGCAACAATTTATTGATCTTTCTGTTGGCGGTGGTACCCGTTTAACAGGTGGTAATGCTTTGCTTGCCAACAAATATAATTTCATTTCCAATCCTACTTATTCGTACACAAGTCTTCAACAAGGCTCTCCGGTAAAAGTTACTGATTTTAGTTTTAGACCAGAATCCGTTTCTACATACGAAATTGGTTACAAGGGTTTGCATTTAAACGATAAATTATTAATTGATATTTATGGTTATTATGGTCAGTATAAAGATTTTATCAGCCGTACCATTATTGTACAATCAAGAACAAATGCTCCAATAACTCAGTCAGATACTTCAAAAGGATTTACGTATTCAATTCCGGTAAACAATTCAAAAAAAGTGAAAACAAGCGGTTACGGAATCAGTTTAGATTACAGACTTCCGAAAAATTTTATTGTAAGCGGTAACTTTTCATCTGATGAAATTGGTGATGTTGATCTTGGGTTTTATTCTTTCTTTAATTCTCCAAAATACAGAACAAATATTTCGCTGGCTAACAATGGTTTTGGAAAAAACAAAGTTTATGGCTTTAATGTAACATACCGTTATCAGGATGGATTTAATTTTCAGGGAGATTTTGCTAGTGGTGATATACCTGCAGTACAAACTGTGGATGCACAGGTTAGTATGAAAATGCCTGCAACCAAAACTTTATTAAAGGTTGGTGCTAATAATTTATTAAACCAGTATTACAGAAATGCTACCGGAAATTCTGTAGTGGGTGGCTTATATTATGTAAGCATCGGCTTTAACCTGTATTAATAAAAATCTTAAAAATTATAAAATGAACATAATAAAAAATAAAATGAGATTTGCATTTTTACCTGTACTTACGGTAGCTGTTTTATTAGCCTCTTGTAACAAGGATGTGCAACAATTTGCTATACCTGCAAGCGCTCCTGCCTTATCTAATATCACTTTAGATTCTACTTTGCGTGCCACTGCCAGTGATAGTTTATATTACCTGTTAGTAAAAAAAGCAAGTTTAGGACCCACAAATTTTGTGAACTTATTTAAAGCCACAACTGTTTCCAATCAGTACACCCTTTTTGTTCCCGATAATAATGGTATGAAAATATTTATCAATGCAATATCCGGTGGGCTTGTACCATTGGCTGCACCCGACGCAGTTTTTGCTGGATTTATAAATGCGTACATACCCGTAAGTTCCGCCTTTGGTCTCGTTGCATACAATACAATACCACAGGTTTATGATACGGCATCAATACCTAATGTGTTTCCAAATTTTCCTGTCGGAACTTTAATATTTCCTGCGCCAAGCGTACCATTTTTAACCTTTCGAACCTTTCCATCCAAGCGTACCGGAATTTTGCGAGTAAATACAATTCCAATGACCACCCCACTAAATGTATTTGCATCTAATGGAATCATACAACATGTAGCTACCATGGTAGCACCACCTGCGCAAAGTTTTTTATGGAACAGAATTAATACAGATGTTGCACCTTCTACAGGACTTACTTATTTAAAAGCAGCAATTATTAGAGCTGACAGTGCAAGTAACGCAGGTGGAACTGCAAGACCGGGGGTACTTGAGTCTGCTTTGTCAAATGCCGCTGCAAACCTTACGGTATTTGCTCCAACTGATACTGTGTTTCAAGGTACACTAACTGCCTTGATAACACAAGGTCTGATTGCACAGGGAGTACCACCTGCAACTGCTTCCGCACAAGCTTCGTTCCTTGCATCAACACCTGGAGTATTTTCCAATCCTGCATTATATGGTACATTGACAGCTACTACGGTAAGAGGTATAATGGTATATCATTTATTTAGTAACACAGCGTTTACAGTTAATTTTCCAATGACAGCTACAAAATATCCAACGCTCTTAAATTCTGCAGTGCCATCACATCCAGGAGTAGAATTAACAGCAACATTTACCGGTGCATTTGTATCAGCTGCAACAATAAAAGGATTAGGAAATGCTATGGCCGCAAACATCTTGATTGATGCTACAGCAGCACCAAATGGTTCGAGCGACCAGTTCTATATTAATGGAACGCTTCATAAAATAACACAAATATTATTTCCTCAATAATATCAAAAATTAAAAAGCTTCCAAATTGGAAGCTTTTTAATTTGCAGATACTGCAAACTTTGATACAATAATTATATTCGTTTATTGATTTTAAATAAGGATTTCAATTATGCAAAAAATGTATATGAAAATATTGCCAACATTGGTAATGTTCATTTTTGTAGTAACAGTTGCAGCACAAGATAGCAGCAGTTATACAACGTCTGAAATTATTTATGGCAGAAAAGATGGAATGGCGCTTACATTTATAAAGTTAACACCTAAAAAAAATGGAAAAGGAAAAGCCATATTAAGTTTGGTAAGTGGCAACTGGATCTCAAATTTCAGTATGGCAGGCAGGTATATACTCAAATCAATTTATCTGGTTAATAGTGGGTTTACGGTATTCTTTATTATACATAGTTCTCAACCACGTTATGCAATAAATGATGAGGTGGAGGATATAAAAAGGGCAGTTCGTTTTATAAGATATAATGCAAAAAATTATGGAGTTGATGCAGAACACATTGGTATTGCAGGCTCATCATCCGGAGGGCATTTAGCATTAGTTTCCGCTCTTAGCGATGATAAAATTAAAGTAAATGCAATTGATCCAATAGACAAAAACTCATCAAGGATACAAGCAGTAGCAGTATTTTTTCCACCAACAGATTTTGCAAACTGGGGTGGTTCAAAAAGTAATGTTGATGTTGTAAAATTAAGAAAAATGGTTGCAGGGGCTTTTGATTTTAAAACTTTAAGTGACAGTACCGGAATTTATGAACA
>JANLVW010000574.1:0-3007 GCA_031364205.1 Ferruginibacter sp. | reverse complement strand
GTATACCCTGAAAGATGAACGCATAAAAATTTATACCTGCGAAAAGAATACGGGTCAATTCGAAAATCGAAATCGGGCTGCTTCCTATGCTAAGGGAACTTACATTAAATACCTAGATAGCGACGATATCATTTATCCTTTTAGTTTACAGATAATGATGGATGCTATGATTAAGTTTCCGGATGCTGGCTTGGGATTTTGTATAAAATATGAGGATGCCTTAAAACCTTATCCATATTTAATTAACCCTGAAGATGCTTATTTTACTCATTATCTGAAGCAAGAATTATTGATGATTGGGCCCAGTGGCCTTATTATTAAAAAAGAAGCTTTTGACTTAGTGAAAGGTTTTGAATTTTTTGGTATGCCATCCGACAACCATCTTACTTTAAAGATTGCCGGAAAATACCCATTAGTAGCTTTACAACGAGATCTTTTCTGGTGGCAAACACACCCCGGGCAGGTATTCACACAAAATATTGGGAATCACCAAAACATCCTTAATAATTATTTATACAATATTGATATTTTATTAAATCATTCACCACTTGATAAACTTCAAAACAATACAATCATTTATAACCACAAGAAAATATTTTTTAAGAATCTGCTAAAACTTGTCTTTAAAAAGGCAAGGCCAATAGAAGCGATTCGATTGTTTAACCTATATCTACAATTAAAAAAAAGTTTAAAGACATAAAGTGAAAATTCTCATTGTCATGGATCCTGGTATTCTCATTCCGGTAACGGTTTATGGTGGTATTGAGCGTATAATTGAAATGCTTGCTTTAGAATATGTACGTAAAGGACATGAAGTTCATTTGCTCATCACAGATGGTTCAAAACTCCGGGGATGCACGGTACATGGCTTCGGCAAAGAAGGTTTTCCCCCAAAAAAAAGCGATGCCAGAAAAGCAATTCCTGTGGTATGGAAATTTATATGGCGCCATAAGAACGATTTTGATCTCGTGCACAATTTTGGAAGGCTTTTATATTTGTTACCAATACTTCACCATCCGGTAATGAAGATTATGAGTTATCAAAGAGAGATTACTTCACACAACATAAAACTATTTAGTACGATACGCAATCAGAATCTAAAATTTACAGGTTGTAGTCAGAATCTTATCAATAGGGTTAACATTGCCGGTGAATGGAAAACCATTTACAATTCATGTGATTTCTCAAAATATGATTTGACAACCAAAATATCTACACAAGCACCTTTGGTTTTTTTAGGGAGAATTGAAAAAATTAAGGGATGCCATACTGCAATTAAAGTTGCAAAAGCAACAGGTCATTATCTTATCATTGCGGGAAACATTTCTTCTTTGCCCGAAGAGAAAATTTATTTTGAAAATGAGATTGCGCCATACATTGATAATTTTCAAATAAAATATGTTGGTGCTGTAAATGATGTACAAAAAAATGAGCTCCTGGGAAAAAGCAAAGCATTGCTCATGCCTATAGAATGGGATGAGCCTTTTGGAATTGTAATGATAGAAGCCATGGCATGTGGAACTCCGGTAATTGCGTTTAACCGTGGTTCTGTGAACGAAGTGGTTGATGAAGGAGTGACGGGTTTAAAGGTTAATAACCTGGAGGAAATGATTGAGGCTGTTAACCAAATAGATGATATAAATAGAAGTAACTGCCGCAATCATGCAAGAGTAAGGTTTGATGTTTCTGTTATTGCCAACCAATACCTCAATTTATTTTCCAATGATAAGGTTAAAAGAATAGTGATTCTTACTACCCATCAGCCTGCTGCCAACCCTAGGGCAATGAAGGAGTATTTTACGCTTAAAAGCCTGGGTTACAATGTAAAGTTTTTTTATGCCTATAATACTTCGTGGAGTTATAAGATTGATGAAGAAAAGTTTTGTAAGGGCTTGCTACTTAGGCAAGATCTTATTGAAGTAGGAGGTAACCCAAGAAAATTCCCA
This sequence comes from Ferruginibacter sp., assembly GCA_031364205.1. GTDB lineage: Bacteria > Bacteroidota > Bacteroidia > Chitinophagales > Chitinophagaceae > Ferruginibacter. The sequence goes on along the minus strand of JANLVW010000574.1, from coordinate 1,061 downwards.
TTGCGGTATTTATTGTCTCGTTTATCTCATAAGCTTTTTCAGTTCCTCTCAGTTTTAAATGTGTACAAAGCATATTCTTTTGACAGAGTAGCTTTAGCATTGCTTTTGAAGTTAAAATCTTACAAAGCCGATTTATATATTGCTCATTATCTTGGTGCATTACCTGCGGCAATTAAGACAGCGGAAAGATGGCAGGTTCCGGTGATATTTGATGCTGAAGATTTTCACCGTGGTGAAAAATCGTATTACGAAGATCAGGAAAAGGATGTGATTGCGCTTGAAAATAAATTGTTACCAATGGTATCAGCAATAACAACTGCAAGTCCCCTGATAACAAAAGAATATAAAAAATACTATCCCAATCAAAACTTTGTAACTGTAAATAATGTTTTTTCAAAACAATATTTACAAAAGCCATCAAATAGTTTTGAAAAAAAGTTAAAATTATTTTGGTTTTCACAGCACATAGGTATTGGCAGAGGGCTGGAGATCTTTATTGAAGCTTTAAGTCACTTGCCAAACAGATCTATAAGTCTAACTGTTCTGGGAAATGTAGAATCTGAAGCGTACAAGAAGTCTTTGATTAAATTATCTGATAATAGTGACAGACTTTTTTTTATGGATACAGTTCCGCCTGAAGACATTTTCTCGATTGCTGCTTGTTTTGATGTTGGTTTGGCAGGTGAGGTATCAAATTTTAAAAACAAAGAGCTCTGCCTTAGTAATAAAATATTTACTTATTTGCTAGCTGGTAATTGCATTCTTGCCTCTGATATGCAGGGCCAAAAAGAATTGATTGAATTATACCCGGATGTTGGGTTTACATACAAATATGATGATGCCAAAGATCTCGCAGAAAAAATAAAACTTTTGTATGAAAACCGACAATTACTTGAAACCTGCAAAAATGCTTCAAGTAAATTAGCTGAAAAACATTTAAACTGGGAAACAGAAAGTGAACATTGGGTAAGGCTAGTTGAACAATTGATACAGCAAAGTTCTTCTTCAAAAGAATCTTTGCAAAAAATATAAGATTTACCGGTGTAATTAGCTTTGAATTC